>QHPM01000331.1 GCA_003219095.1 Verrucomicrobiota bacterium | reverse complement strand
CGACTGGATTGAAGATGCCCGAAACGGCCCGCCCCTCGTTCAGCCGCGCGTCGGTACCATTTCTCCGCCTCAGTCCAATCGCGCAAGATCAGCGCTGCTTCTCCGAGGACAGCGAGAAGCCAATATGCGTCGCCGCATCCGGCTGAAAGTGATTTGGAGCATTGTTTCCGGACTTTTTTGGCTAACTCATTCGCGCGTTTCGTCCTTCCGGTAACGAGATTCATTGTTGCGGCGTTGATGCCGGACCAATAGCCACCGGTTCTTTCGTAGGCCTCCAAATAAATTTTGGCGGCGCGGCGCAAAAATCTTTTCTTTTCTATCCTCGACCCGGTTTGTGAAGCGAGATCCTTGTAGGTGCGCGCGAGCATGCCCAGTGTTTCCTCGTCGGCTTGTCCGGCCCGCCGTAGTTTTTCCAGAGATGCGTTCGCGCGCTCGGTCGCACCACTGCGGGCAAGTGCCAGTCCCTGTAACTGTCGCAGCCGCGTGTCTTCCGGCCATTTGGTGAGCGCGTCGTTTACGACATCGTAAGCCAATAATGGTTCCCCCTGCGCTAGAATCTTTTCCGCGAAGGATCGATATTTCCCCGGCGAACGCAGCCATTCATCAATGTTGCGTGCGCGCCAAATGGACATCAGTTGCGACAAGGTCATCAAGAGCCCTTCCCAAATTTCAGACCGTCCCGATGATAATTCTCGAAACTAAGCTGGTCTAGCAGGGCTAATTTTTTGTTTTTTAGACGCCCGTGAAAGACCAACTACAATTGCATGAACTCACCTCACCCCAATGCCAGGCAAATAAATCCGTTTGCCGCTATTTTCGATCTATGTCTCAGCTGGCGCGACGCTGGGTTCACCGCCACTGTGTGAAACCTGCGATCTCGCTTCTGCCTCAACTTCACGCTTGCTCGCCATATATCGCCAGCTCGCGATGGCCACAAGCGACAAATCCGCGATGACGAAGCTCGCTACATATGTCTCTCCCCCTATGCCGAATCCGTAACTGTGCAGTCCTTTTCCAAGTACGAAGTTAACTCCGTACCACGCCATCAGCACCGTAAGAAAGCAAACAACGCTGGCGACGACCAAACCGAATTGCCTCCACCAGCCGGCAAGGCGGCCGTGCAAGGTCGTAATGTAACAAAGCAATGCAATGAGCGCCCACGTCTCCTTTGGATCCCACCCCCAAAATCTTCCCCAGGAATAATTCGCCCACACGCCGCCGAGGATGGTACCGGCGGCGAGCAGGAGCACGCCTAGTTGCAGCACGCGATAAAGCCAGAAATGCATCGGTGCGTCGCTGCTCACAGCGCGCGGATTGCGCGCATAGGCAAAAAGCAAAACATGACCAAGGCCCATTGCGAGCGCGAAGGCGGCGTAGCTCAACGTAATCGTAAGCACGTGCACGGTAAGCCAGAAATTATCCCGCAACACGGGTACGAGTGGATCAATGCTTGATGGCATTGCAATCGGCATTTGGTGCACGAGCAACAACGCAATCAACGTCACCGGCAAAGCCGCCAGCAGATAGATGGGCGTGCGGTAACGAGCGAAAAAGATCATGCCAAAGAAGGACACCGCAAAAGAAACCCAGATAATTGATTCATACATGTTTGTTACCGGCGGCCGTCCTCCGATCAGGCAACGGAGGACAATTCCAGTTGCATGAAATAGGAGGCCCCCGATCGCGACAATGAGACCTATCCGGTTTAGCAACCTGGTTTTCCCGCGCTGGTACGCGATCGCGAGTAACAATAGCGCAATGCCGTAACACCACGCTGCGCGATAAAATCCTTCGAAATGGTTGTAGAAATACTCAAGCTGCAATTGCGATTCAGTCGGGTAAATCGATGGGCTCAGCGCTCGCAAATCGCTACGTGCTTGGTGAGCAGCCAAACTGAAGTTGAAAGCATCCCCTTGAGCATAGGCATTTGCCAAGGCTTGCAATCGTGTTTGTGCAGCCTGGAACTGCATCTCATTGTAGTACGGCGCTACAGTAGTCGCGTCCGGAGCCAGCCAGGTATCCGTCTTATTGCCTGGTGCGGGAACGATGAGCAATGCGCTGCCATCCATTACTCGCCCGAAGAATGCCAGGCGATCACTAATCCTCAAGGCTTCTTGCTGCGCCCGATCCAGCGGTTTCTCGGCGCGCTTGAGAGCATGCGCTTCGTTCACGATCCGCCGCAACTCAGCCGATCCTCTCAGTTGCGCGAATGAAAAACGCCGCTGCGTTTTTTCCAGACCGAGTTGCTCTTTCAATTTCCCGAAGGAGACGAGCGCCATCGGCTCGTTTTCCCAGTCGCGGGTTCCAAGTAAGACGGACAACAGAAAATCATTTGCCGTCCATTTTTTTCCTGTCTTATCGGTGTAGCTCGACCGACCGGTAATCTGCGTGAGCGTCTCTTTCGCGAATGTATCGATGGGCTTGCGGCGGCCATTATCCTGAATTGCAAGTAAACCGAATTGTTTGGTGTCCAAGTCGCCCGTGTCGGCGACTGATGGCATGTTTGGAGGCCCTGCATCCTGTGCCAAGGCTGTAAGCGCGCACACCACACTGCTAACGAAGGCGACAATTACGCGGCGGCCTTTCATAATCGTACGAGCGTCCGCTTATAGCGATAACGGAAAAGCATGTCAATTCCGGCGCTGATACGGGTCAAATACTCGAACGCAACTGATAGTCCATCCAACCCCTGAATCCGGCCGACCAGGAATTAAACTGGCTATTTTTCTGCAAATACCATTTTATCCGACTCGGCCTCCCGATGATAGCATCGATCGCGAGCGGTAAGCCAACCAGGAACACTAGCGCAGAGCGAGTGAGGCGAAGGGTCTGCATTATTGTTGCCCTTGTTTCGTTAACTGTTCTCCGACCTGCGGTCCGCGGTCAATTACCTCAATCGCCATCAGAAAACCCAGAGGCAGCGGTTGAACCAACGCCGATTCCCGGAACGGAGATAGTACTGACGCCTCCCACTCCCAGACTTGGAAACGTTAGCCCGAAGCGGTCGTCTGTGGTCCTTCCACGGTAGAGTTAAGGAGTTCCGCTTTATCGGTAACCACGTTTTTTCCAAACAGACTCTCTCCAAAGTACTCGAGAAATATTACAACCGCGAAGTTAATGCCGACGATCTTGAACAAGCGCGGCAGGAGCTGACTCTTCTTTACGTTAATCACGGTTACGTCAACTCCGGTGCTGTTCTCCCGAATCAGGACGGCAAAGATGGAATCATCACCTTCCAACTGATCGAAGGGCGGCTCACTGGGATCACTCTCAAAGGGAATTTCTGGTTTCGCCGGTGGTGGTTGCGTAATGAGATTCGAAGAGGCGCAGGCCGGCCGCTGAACTTCAACGATCTAAAGGAAGCGCTACAGCTCCTTCGGCAAAATCCGACAATTTCGCGTATCAATGCCGAGTTGAAGCCAGGCGGCATTCCTGGTGAGAGCACCCTGGATGTAGATATCAAGGACACGCAACCGTTCCGGTTTGCTCTCGAGTTTGATAACAAACGACCTCCAAGCGTTGGGTCAGAGAATCTCCAGGCGCGATTTACCGATTTAAACGTCACCGGCCACAATGATCTGCTGGAAATCGTTTACGGGATCGCTCATAGCAATGGCGCCGATAGTTTTAAGGATTTCGATTTTTCCGGACTCGATAATATTTCCGGTAACTACGTCTTTCCCGTGACACCGTGGGCGACTACGCTCCAACTAAGCGCGAGTAAAAGCGACACGAGCGTCCTCCAGGCGCCGTTTACTTCACTCAACATCAATAGCGAGCTCGAAGAGTACAGCGCCACGATTCGACAACCGCTCTATCACACGTTGAACAACGAATTCGCCGTCTTCTTGACCGCGGAAAAACGGCGGGCCAAAACATTTTTACTCGGCCAACCGTTCTCTCTCTCGCCCGGTGCGGTGAATGGCGTAACATCCGATTTCGCTTTGCGCTTCGCACAGGAATTCGTGAATCGCAGTCAGGTTCATGTCCTGGCTTTGCGTTCCACTTTTAACTTCGGATTCGACGCCTTCGACGCGACGAATTCCGGAATGGAACCAGACGCCGAATTCTTCTACTGGCTTGGGCAAGCCCAATACGTCCGGCGCCTCTGGAATACCGACAACCTGTTAGTCCTTCGTCTCAATGCCCAGTTCTCAAACGATCCACTTTTCAATGTTGAGCAGTTCGTTCTCGGCGGAACCGATACCGTGCGGGGCTATATAGAAAACGACATTCTCCGCGATAACGGAATCGTTGGCTCGATTGAAGTTCATGTGCCGATTTGGTATGGAAAGGAGCATCGTCCGATCTTAATGGTCGCGCCGTTTTTCGACATTGGCAGCGGCTGGAATGTCAAAGCGA
>QHPM01000291.1 GCA_003219095.1 Verrucomicrobiota bacterium | reverse complement strand
CACAGGCTGGCAGCCTGCGCTCCCCAGAGTGAGTTAGAACGGCAGCGGCAACCGATCCGGCGCGATCCAGGTTTCGCGGGCAGCGCGCGAGCTGATAACGCTGCGCGAATAATGCGCCGCGATTGGATTCACTGCGGCCCAGCGTTCCACGATCAAATTAATCCGCCGCCACAATGGCATGTCGCGGTAATGAGTCGTCGCCAGATGATCGAGCAGCTTCATCCAAAAACGGGTCACTGTTTCATGATAAACATTGACCCCGTGATGTTGCGTGAATCTTTCCAGCGTCTCCCGCATCCGCGCGGTCGCGTCATCGAGCCGGGCTTCGGCCAAATAAGCCAACGCCACGGCAATGTGGGCGCAGTGATGGAATTGCGAAGGCAGAACCGTCGCTTCCTCGAAGGCGCGTACTAGTTCGCGCACTTCCTGGTCGTTTGTGAAATCGCGTATCTTTGCTTCCAACTTACCCGGCCGGCGCGAATCGCGTCCAAAGAAAGAGGACAATAACGGCGCCGATGACTGACATGATGAACCCTGCGGGATGAAAAGCCGAGCCCGGTTCCGGCTTGGAGAAGAGCCGGCCAATTAATCCGCCGACAACGCCGCCTACGATCCCGAGCAACGTCGTTTTGATCAAGCCCATGGCTTGGGCTCCGGGCATGACGGCGCGCGCGACCAGACCGACAACGAAACCAACAATGATGTGCCAGATGATGTGTAGCATAGGTTTTTTTGCGGTTAGATTCTGGGAGACTACATGGCCGCTTTGCACCTGGCCATCATTTTTCGCGTCTTAGCTGATGCGTTTCTCGCGCTCGCCACTGTACCACATATCGAGCTTTTTTCGCGACATCACTCCACCCGGACCGCCGAAGATCAAAGAAAGAGAACGGGTAAAAATTTTCCAGCCTGAATACATCCGCAGTTTTCGGCCCGAGGTCATGGCTGGTTCGCGCAATAGCCTGAATCGTCCCAGGCGTTTCAGCGCGATGGTAAAAAATACCTCTTCGCTTGCGAAGTAAATCTCGTCGAAACCGCCAGCCGCAAAAAAATTCTCGCGCGTGGTAAAGAGAAAAGCGCCCGCGCCGAAGTTGAGTCCGAAATATACAGTCGTAAAAACACGGAAGAAGATTCTGCCCCAGAGCGGAATTTCACGATCAGTTGCCAGCCGCGCCCCGCCGCCGGCACAACCATTCTCGAGCGCTTCAACTGCCCCCCGCACGTGTTCTGGTCCGATCCGAGTATCAGCATCGACGAAAATGAAAACGTTGCCGCGCGCAGCGGCGGCCCCGGCGTTACGCGCGGCTGCGATTTGCCGGCGCTGGATCGAAATCACACACGCGCCGAATTCTTCGCCGATTGCGCCGGTCGCATCCGTTGATCCATCGTTTACCAGCACAATCTCATGCTCATAACCGGCGACGGCAGAACGAATGGCGCGAAGCGTGCCTGGCAGTTCGGCTTCTTCATTATAAGCCGGCACAATGAACGAAATGACAATCCCGATAGTCGAAGGCTCAGTTGTCTTCTCGGTCGACATTGGACTCGGCTTCCTAATGAACACTAACGCGGAATACTTTATGCGACCCTTATATTGTTTACTTCTGGCAGTTGCGATCTTCCAAACCGGCTGCGCCGCCCAGCAGCAAGCTCAAAACGCCGATCCAATGTTGCAGCGCACCGAACAATCGAAGGTTCACGGCGAGGTAGGTGTCGCCTATGGGCAGAGCGCTCGTTGACCCGCGCAACTGCGAGAGCGATTTCTAATTCAGAAAACGGATCGTTAGCGGATAACGATAAAAATTTCCTTCACTCGCGCGGATGGAGGCAATGATGACAAAGACGACATTGAGAACGTGCAGGATCGCGAGCAAAACGAATCCGATCAGCACCAGACACAGAATACCAGAGATCACTGAGTAAATGAGCATGGAAAGCTGGAAATTGAGTGATTCTTTTCCGTGCGCATCGATTTCGGGGGAATCGCCGCGTTTTACCAGCCATACGATTAAAGGCGCGAGGATGTGACCGGCCCAGGGAAAAAAGAATCCCAGCAGTGCGCTGGCGTGGCAAAGAACGTTCCAGGTGCGGAGATCCGCTGAAGAAGAAGACACAGGGGAAGGTGGAGTCGTTTCCATAAGTACGAGAAGGGTCTCGCTAGTTTCCAAAGAACGCAAGCCAAGTATCGCTTTGGCGCCAAACGCGCGCTCTACTAAGCTTTCACCCGCTCGATATGCGCACCGAGCTCGCTCAATTTTTCGTCGAGATGTTCGTAACCGCGATCGATATGATAAACGCGGCTGACTTCAGTGATTCCATCGGCCTTCAGCCCTGCGAGCACCAGCGCGGCTGAAGCGCGCAGATCGCTCGCCATCACCGGCGCGCCGGTCAAGTGCTCCACTCCCTGAATCACGGCAGTCGCGCCTTCCATTTGCACCTGGGCTCCCATCCGTTTCAGCTCGGCCACGTGCATGTAACGTTGCGGAAAAATATTCTCTGTGATCACGCTGATTCCGTCAGTGGTGGAAAGCAGCGCACACATCTGCGCCTGCATGTCGGTCGGGAATCCAGGGTAGGGCTCCGTCGTAATTTCCAATGGTTTGGGCGCACCATTTGGTGAAACGGTTATGGATTGTTTCTTCGCTTCGATTTTGAATCCGCAACCGCTCAGCGCATTGGTAATCGCCGTGAGATGGTTTGGCTCGACTCGGTTGACGGTCACTCCGCTGCCAGCTATCGCCCCCGCCACCAGAAAAGTGCCAGCTTCGATCCTGTCGGGAATGATGTCGTGCTCGGCCCCGTGCAATTCGCTAACGCCCTCGATGATTATTCTTCGTGTCCCAGCGCCCTCGATTTTCGCCCCCATCTTATTGAGAAAATCAGCCAGATCGCAAACCTCCGGCTCTTGCGCCGCACCCTCGATTACGGTTGTGCCCTCGGCGAGAACCGCGGCCATCATCACATTATCGGTGCCAAGAACAGTTGGTCCGAATTTGCCGCGCAAATTAATCACGGCCCCAACCAGTTTCGGAACAAACACTTTCACGTTGCCGCTTTCCACTCGCACCGCAGCGCCCAGCGCTTCGAATCCCCGCAAATGCAGATCGATCGGCCGATCGCCAATGACGCACCCTCCCGGCAGGGAGACAGTCGCTTCTTTGCAACGCCCGAGGAGCGGGCCGAGCACACCAACCGACGCCCGCATTTTTCGCACAACTTCGTACGGGGCGACTGATTGCACTTTATCGGCGGTAACGGTGACAATGCCGCTGGCGCGTTCCACCTGTGCGCCGAGATGAGTCAGAATTTGGAGCATGTAATGCGTGTCGCTCAGGTCGGGCACGCGATGAATTGTGCAGGGCTCGCGCGTCAGCAGAGTCGCGGCGAGAATAGGAAGGGCGGAGTTCTTCGAACCGCTGATCTTGATCGAACCGGCGAGAGAATTCCCGCCATGCACAAGTATCTTATCCATACCGGGCGAAGAGAAAACGCTTTCTACCTGAATAATCGTTTTTCGCCTCGATGTCGCGGTAATTTTTATCGCGCAAAAGGTCGATTAGAGCGGGTTCCTGGCCGAGCCCAATCTCCAGCGCAAGCAAACTCCTGGCGCTCAAATGGGACGGCGCCGTTTCAATCAATCGGCGAATGATTTCATGGCCCGTTTCGCCGGCAAAGAGCGCAACTTCCGGATCGCACAAGACTTCCGGCGCGAGCTGGTCGCGATCATGGCGGGAAATGTAGGGCAGGTTCGCGACGATTAAGTCGAATTGGCCATCGACGTTCTCCAACAAGTCGCTTTTGAGAAATTGAACGCGACTGGTTCCGAGCCGAGCCGCATTTTCACGGGCCAGCAACAAAGCATCGTCCGAGATATCGGTAGCGATGATTTGTGCCTCGGGAAATTTCTGCGCCAGCGATAACGCGATGACTCCCGAACCCGTGCCGACATCAGCGATTCTCGATCCTCGATCCTCGATCCTCGATTCGAGGAACTCGACTAGTTCTTCAGTTTCCGGCCGCGGAACAAGCGCGCGTTTGTCGCAGAGAAAGATATTTCCACAAAATTCGACCGTGCCGAGCAAATGTTGGAGCGGCTCGTTTTGCCCGCGCCGGCGGACAAGCTCGCGTAAAGGCGCCAGTTCGGGCTCGGCCAGATCGCGTTCGAACTCGAGGTAAACATCGAGTCTTTTCCGCGCGAGCGAATGCGCCAGCAAATGTTCGGCGTTCAAGCGCGGATTCTCAATCCCGCGTTTTTTGAAGTAAGCGGTGGTGGATAGAAGAACGTCGAGCACCGTCATTGCCAGTGCGCTCCAAATGTTGCTGTTATCCTGAGCCGCGGACACGGCGAAGGATCTCTCCGACGAAGCGAATGTAAGCGAACAAGGTGAGGTTCCTCGCCGTCTCTGCGGCTCGGAATGACTAAACTCCCCGCGCGCATCAGTTCGTCATCGCGCTGTCTTTCAATCGCTCGGCCAAATCGGCAGCCTGCAGCCCTGAAATCATCTCCTCGAGCTCGCCTTCCATAAACCGATCCAGATTGTAAAGAGTGAGCCCGATACGGTGGTCGGTAACGCGGTTCTGCGGAAAGTTGTAAGTGCGGATTTTTTCCTCACGGCCACCCGACCCGATCTGACTCCGGCGATGGGCCGCGTATTTCTCCGCTTCTTCACGTTGTTTGGTTTCGAGCAATCGGGAGCGCAAAACATTGAGCGCCTTCTCCTTGTTCTTTTGCTGGCTCCGGCCATCCTGGCAGCGGACAATTGTGCCGGTGGGAATATGCAAAATCTGCACTGCGGAATCAGTCGTATTTACGCCTTGGCCACCCGGTCCGCCGGAGCGGCAAACTTCAATACGAAGCTCTTCCGGTTTTAATTCCAGATCGATTTCCTCCGCCTCCGGCAACACGGCGACCGTCGCGGTGCTGGTGTGAATCCGCCCCTGCGCCTCGGTTGCGGGCACACGTTGGACCCGATGCACTCCACTCTCGTAACGCAATTTTCGAAAAACCGATTCGCCGCTCACTTTAAAAATCACTTCCTTTAATCCACCAAGCTCTGATGGACTCGAGTCCATACTCTCGATTTTCAATCCGGCTGACTCGGCATAGCGATTGTACATTCGATATAAATCGGCGGCGAAAATTGCCGCCTCACTCCCGCCCGTGCCGGCACGGATCTCAATGATTGCGTCGCGATTTTCATTTTCGTCCGGCGGAAGCAACGCTAACTGCATGTCGCGTTCTAGTTCGGCGACGCGTTCTTCGAGGGCGGGAATTTCTTCCTGCGCCATTTCGGCCAGGTCGGCGTCGGTCGAATTAGCAAGTTCACGATTGTCTCCCAGTTGCATACGCGCGCTCGACAGCTCGTTCCATTTCGCCAGCAACGCCTTTACGTTCGCGTGTTCTCGCATGATTTCGCCGGCACGATTGCGATTTTCAAAAAGCTCCGGGTCGGCGATTTCGCGTTCGAGTTGTTCGAAGCGCTCGCGTTTACGTTGAATGAGAAGATTAAAGTCCATTCTTGTAGCCGCGATCGCTGATCGCGGCAGACCGGGGTCGGCGACCCCGGCTACACCCGAGCTAAGCCTTGCCCGCGCGTGCGGCCTTGGTGCTACCGTAACGGCGCGCAAATTTCTCCACGCGTCCGGCGGTATCGACGAATTTTTGTTCGCCCGTGAAAAACGGATGGCAGGCGGCGCAGATGCCGATTTTAATGTCTCGTTTGGTCGAGCGGGTATGATAAACCGCGCCGCACGCACAAACGATATCGGTCTCTTGATAATCAGGATGAATGTCCGCCTTCATGTTAAAAAACGAGCACGCAATCTAGCGGTGAAAGGGCAAATTCGCAAGTGAGGACGACCGTAGACGACCCGATTCTCGAGGCGTGGGAAGCTACTCGGACAAGGAACCGCAATCGCGCCGCCATCTTTCACGCGCAGCGGAAAATATCGTTCTCTGAAATTGAAGAGCGTGCTGATCATTTTGCGCGGCAACTGGAGAGAATTCGTGCCGGACAGGTCTTCGCCATCCAAATCGGCAACCATCCGGATTGGCCGTCGTTATTTCTGGCGTGCCTGCGAAAGCAACTTGTCGTTCTGCCGCTGGAAGAGACGATGAGCGCAGAACAGAGGCAAAGCGCGCTTCAAATGTGTCGCGCAACGGCTTTCGCAAGCCTGTCATTCCGAGCGGAGTCGAGGGATCCTCCGGATGTTACCTTAAAGATTACGCACCGGGATCCCTCGACTTGCGCTCGGGATGACAGGCCAATGGCCGCGACCGGATTTAACGACTGGCAGAGCCACCGACCCTCGCTGTTGAAGTTCACGTCTGGGACGACCGCTGCGCCGCGCGCAGTCCGTTTTCGTAGTGAACAATTGCTGGCCGATTGCGAGAACATTTGCGAGACGATGGACATCAGCGAGCACGATTTGAACTTCGGCGTCATCCCAGTCTCGCATTCCTATGGCTTTAGCAATTTGCTGACGCCGCTCCTGGTGCGCGGCGTTTCGCTTGCGCTCAGCAACGATCGGATACCGCGAGCGATCATCGACGGCCTCGCCGCAACTCGCGCGACTGTTTTTCCGGGAATGCCGGTTTTCTACCAGTCGTTTTGCGAAATGAGCGAGCCGCCATCGTTGCCGGATTTGCGGCTTTGCATTTCGGCCGGTGCCCCTTTGCCGCCGGAAACAGCGCGAGGCTTTTGCGGAAAATTCGGACGCGAGATCCATTCCTTTTACGGCGCATCGGAGTGTGGCGGGATTTGTTACGTCCGTAAAGCGCAGCCGGTTCCTGGATTTGTCGGCGAAGCGATGTCGGGAGTTAAGATTGAACAAGTCGATTCCGACAATCCGGTCTCGCGCATCCGAGTGCGGAGTCGGGCGGTGGCTGACGGTTATTTCCCGCAGCCGGATGAAGACAAACTGGGCGACGGCATTTTTGTCCCGGATGATTTGTTGGAAAAAACGCAGGGCGGTTACCGGATCGTCGGACGCAGTTCCGACTTGATCAACGTTGCTGGAAAAAAAGTGCATCCAGCGGAAGTGGAAGCCGAAATTTTGCGCTGCCCGGGAGTGCGAGCGGCGATCGTTTTCGGTCGCGAATCGAGGCGTCGGAATGAAGAAATAGCAGCGTGCGTGGTAGCGAAGGGCTTGAGCGAGAGAGAATTGCTCGCGCATTGCCGGGCGCGGCTGAGCAGCTGGCAGGTGCCGCGCCGCATTTATTTCGTCGAAGTGATCCCGGTAAATGAGCGCGGCAAGACCAGCCGGCGTGAGCTGGCCCGGCGCTATCCAGTCGTTCGCTAGTGTAAGTTGAGCGAGAAAATGCTTTTCATTTGCCAAGAAGCATAAATTGTTAGAGGCAGCCCGTTGGCCGCGGGACATTCTTGCGGCCGCGCGGCTTCTTCCCGGTGAAAAAATCTATTGCTCGGAACCCTAAACGCGAAGAGCGCATTCTCGTTCTGGAGTCGGACGAATTACTGCTCTCGTCGATTTTGAGTACGTTGCACGAGGTGGCGCCGGAAGCGGTGGTGGATGTGGCCCGCGATCTGGACGAGGCGCATCGCATTCCCTCAGACGAGCCGGTGGAACTGTTCGTACTCGACTTGGATGCGGCGTCAGATTCAGAGCCGGATATTCTGCGTGATTTGCGGGCCAGCCATCCAAAGGCTCGCGCGATATTTTTGTCGACTCAGCGTGTGACTTCGCTGTCCGAGGAATCAGAGGGAATGGGAGACGTTCATTTCCTGGAAAAGCCTTTCCAGGATTCGGATTTCAGGGACTTGGCCCAGACCCTCTTACGGCCCGGCGGGGATGTTCCGCCCGCGCAACGGCCTCGCATTCTGGTGATTGACGACAGCCTGATGCTATTAGGTTTCGTCGAGGAAATTCTCTCGGAAGCAAACTATCAAGTCGTCACCGCTGGAACAGGCCAGGAGGGATTGCAAGCGACTCGCCAGCAAAAACCTGATTTGATCCTGCTCGATTATTTGCTGCCTGATTTGCCCGGCGATGAACTTAGTCAGCGCCTGAGCGAAGATGAGTCGACTGCGCACATCCCGGTGCTCTTCATGTCGGGATTCGGTTCTGATTTGGAAGGTGCGCAAGCCAGATCCGAGAATGTCCTGGGAATTCTGCATAAACCGTTTACTTCTGATTCACTCTTGAAAGCGG
>QHPM01000290.1 GCA_003219095.1 Verrucomicrobiota bacterium | reverse complement strand
CTGTGCTTCGAAAGTCTCCTCATCCTCTGAAAAAGTGCGCGACGGCGTGACGCCGTCGCCGACACGCGAGACGCGTGCGCTACCCGATCCCAGAGAATCGGAATCCCCGCGGGCGAACAGCGGCAACGGCGCGTTGTCTTCCTGTCGTGCGCCGGTGCGGAGCGCGATTCGAATCCCGAGCGGATCAAGCCAGTTGCGCAAAACCGCGTAATGTTGCTCCGCCAGAATTTGCGTCGGCGCCATCAGCGCCGCTTGCGATCCGGACTCGACCGCCAGCAACATTGCGGCGATGGCCACGACTGTTTTCCCAGAGCCAACGTCGCCTTGCAGCAACCGATTCATCGGCGACGCCACCCGCAGATCGTGCTTAACCTCGTTAAAGACTCGTTGCTGTGCACTGGTAAAGGCGAAGGGAAGTGCACCGACGAATTGGTCCGCTAACAAACCGCGGCTTTGGTGACGGCAACCAACCCGCGCGGAATTTTCCGCGCGCGCCGCGGCGATCAGCATTTGCATCCGGAAAAATTCACCGAGCACCAAATGATCGCGCACTTTGCGCAACTGTTCGTCGCTCTCTGGGAAATGAATTTTGCGAAGTGCGTTTTCGTCTTCCCCGTTCCTTAACGAAGCAGGCAGCGGCACATCCGCCGACACGACTGCGACCTGTTCGAGCAACCGAAAAATTAATCCTCGTAAGACTCGCTGCGACAAGCCTTCCGTTGCCGGATAAATTGGGGTGATGCGACGGAAATGAACTAAAATCTCTTCGTCGTCTTCGATTACCTCAAATTCCGGATGATCCATGAGCAAACGCGGGCCTTTGCGCTTGACGCGACCGAACACAACCAGCCGCTGCCCGGTCGCAATCATCTTTTGGATGTAATGCAGATTGAACCAGCGGCAGGTGAGCGGTTGGCTGAGCGCGTGCGCGCCACTTTCCTCCAGCACTGCTTCAAAGATTTTGCGTCCGCCGAAACGCATTAGTCGCGTCTTTGCCACTTCGCCGCACAAGCAGACTGGGGCGATAGTTTCTTCACGCGGAAATCCGCGAAACTCTCTCCGATCTTCGTGTCGACGTGGGTAATGCGTGAGCAAATCGCCGACCGTCTCGAGCGCGAGCCGGCGCAACGCGAGGATGCGCGGCCGCGGAATCCAGCTCAGTTCTTCCAGTGAAGTATCGAGGTTCATCAATCTAACGAGGCTGCACTGCGTAGAGCTTGCACGTGCAAATCGATTCGGGTTTCGCCTTCGTAAATATTGGTGTGAATGCGAAAAGCCACGTCCCAAGGCGCGGGCGGCAGTGCGGAAGCTGCGCCGTCAAAAAAGATCGCGCGTTGATAGCAATTTCGTTGTCTTAGCCGGAGCTCGAGATGCCGCTCCCCTACCACCCGCGGCGGGCGAACCGCCTCCACCGCGGACGATACAAAGATCGGCTGCGGGTTTCCGTTACCGAAGGGCTGCAACATTTCGTGCCAGTGCAGCAAATCAAAATTGATCTCGGCTAGCCCAATTTCAGCGTCAAGGTGCAAGCGCGGAGCAAGCCCTTCGTCCGTTAATTGCCGGCGCACCGCATTCAAAAACTGCTCGCGAAATTTCGGCAGATTTTCTTCCCGCAAACTCACACCTGCGGCCATTTCGTGTCCCCCGAATTTTTCCAGCGCGCCGCTGCACTCCGAAAGAGCACGCACGATCGAACACCCCTCGATACTGCGCCCGCTTCCCTTTCCAGCACCGCTTTCGTCAAATCCGACAATAATCGTTGGCCGATGATGTTTTTTCGAAATGCGGGAAGCAACTATCCCAAGAACGCCGGAATGCCAGCCACGCGCGCCTAAGACAATTCCGGCATCCCGTGACGAATCAAAATCTTTAGCGAGTTCTTCTTCGGCCCGCTGCAGAATGCATTTTTCAACTTCCTGGCGTTCCCGGTTTTGATCATCCAGTTCGCGCGCGAGTTCCTCTGCTTCGATCGGGCTGTCCGTTATCAATAAACGCAACGCTTTCTCCGCCGTGGCCAGCCGGCCGGCCGCATTCAAACGCGGGCCAAGTCGGAAGCCGATGTCGTCTGGCATCACCGGCTGCTTTACTCCGGCGACCTCTATTAACTTCGCAACTCCGGGGCGACGCGATCGTTCGATCATGGTCGAGCCACTCTTCACAAAGACCCGATTATCGCCACGCAACGGAACGATGTCCGCGACGGTGCCGAGCGCGACCAGATCGAGCGTGTTTTTCAGATCGAAATCGACTCGCCGTGTTTTTAACAGGGCGTGGCAAAGTTTAAAGGTCAGCCCCACACTGCAAAGATAATCGAACCCGGAATTCGTCGTCTTCGGATTCAGGAGCAGGCAGTCCGGCAGCTCTGATTTGGGTTCATGGTGATCGAGAACAATCACTTGGATACCCGCTCGTTTAATTGAATCTATTTCAGCAAGGGAGGAGGTCCCACAATCAATCGCGATAAGTAGTTCCGGATTGTGCTGGCGGAGACAGCGCGAAACTCCTTCTGCACTCAGGCCGTAGCCCTCTTCCATTCGGAGGGGCAGAAAAAGTTTCGGCTCGTTTCCGTAGGCACGCAGAATTTCGGACAAAAGCGCGAGGGAGGTTACGCCATCGACATCGTAATCGCCGAATAAGACCACGCGTTGACGGTGATCGATCGCGTGAAAAATCCGTGCAACCACATCATGCATTCCGCCGATCAAGAATGGGTCGGCCAAAGTGGCGAGCCGCGGATTTAGAAATGCACGAACATCGTCGGTACATTTAAAGTCGCGGCGCTGGAGCAGGCGCGCGATGCAGTCGGACCCGCAAAGGTCCGGCCACGGGATTCCATTGTTGGCCGGCGCGTTGTCGTGCGCCAAAATCCATCGAGGTTGCACCGATTATTTTATGCGCAGGTGGACCGCTGACAACCCCGCGGAATTTTCTTCGCTTTGTCTTTTCCGGCTTTGGGGAGCGCACGCGCCTCGCATGCTCATTGCGGCGCCTTGCCGCAATGCTCTGGAAACGGAAAAGTTCGCGATGGCGAGGGCGCCCTCGCCAGCACGCGAGGCTCGTGCGCTTCCCGGACAGGAGACTTCCCGATCATTTCATTTTGCGGACTAGCGTTTGGGCATCGAAAGGCGCGTGCACTTTCGCGTCGTTGTCAAAGTAAACGAATAAATCGTGCGACCCCGTCTTTGTTTTGGCAGTGACGGGTTTCGCATCCTTCGGTTGTTGTCCCTTGTACCACAGCTTCAATCGCGTCGCCCACCAATCGAGCGCACCGTCATTGTAGCCGCTGGTATAAAGTTCGGTATCGCCATGGAGCCGGCAGTAAACGAAATCCGCGGTCAGATCTTCCGCGTAAGGCCATTTTCCAGCGGTATCGGCAAAAACAAACGCGATATTGAAGTCGCGCAGTAGTTCGAAAAAATCAGGGACCAGAAAACTGGCGTGCCGAATTTCGACGCAATAACGCAACGCTCGATCGCGTTTTGTGGTCAACCAGGCGCGTGCTTTTAATTTCGAATCGTGCCGTTTTCCCAACGCCGATGCTTCTTTCGTTGTCTTGGGCAACAGTTGAAAAAACTCGCGGAAGCGTTTTTCGTTCCAACCAAAGTTTGGTGGAAATTGCCAGAGAATCGGACCCAGTTTTTCTTCGAGAGCAAGAACACCGGAAGCAAAGAAATTTGCCAGCGGCATTTCAACCTCGCGCAGTTTTTTCATGTGAGTAATGAAACGGGCGCCTTTAACGCTGAAGAGAAAATTTTCCGGTGTTTCCTCATGCCAGCGTCGGTAGCTTGTCGGTAGTTGCAACGAATAGAACGAGCCGTTGATCTCAATGGAATTGAATGCGCGCGAGGCGAATTCGAGTTCGCGACGATGTGGCAATCCTTTTGGATAAAAAACGCCGCGCCAGCCGGCATAATTCCAACCGGAAATGCCAATGCGAACCTCCCTTCTCACACCAGATTCAACCGCAATTCTGGAGCGACATCGATTTTGTTCAGAAGACAATGGCGATGAAATTCGCGCAAACCGGTTTTCTCGCGCTCACCGAAATCAAAGAAAAGGTGTTCCCGATAATATTTTCGACAGAACGCCGGCGAGACTTCCGATTGCGTCGAGATGAGATCGTCTAATTTTTCCAAGTTCTGGTTGCGGAGACGGCGCAAAGCGTCGGCAATCTCCTTCGCGTTCTCGATTTCCGGTCGAATCAGCCAAAGCGCGAAAACAAATGGAAGGTTGATCGCGTTTTTCCATTCTTCGCCCAAATCCCAGAGACGGTAATCGGAATGCGTTTGCCGAAATCGGATTGCCTGATCACCAATGAGCAGTTGCGCTTCCTTGAATAATGTTGGGCGTAGCGACGGACAGTTTACGTTTCGAACCAGGCGTGGATTCAACCCGCGTTGCGTAAGCAGACAGCGCAATAGCGCAACTGATGTTTCCGACGCGGGATCCAGCTTAATTTCTTTAGTGCGCGTAAGCTCTTCGCGATGCGCCACAATCACGCTATAAACCTGGCCGCGCGAAGAAATGGAGATTTGGTCCACAATCCGATAGATTGGGCGACGGAGAAATTCGAGGCTGGAGACGAGCGCGACATCGAGATCGCGACGCTCAAGCTTCCGGCAAAGGGCGGCTGGATGATCAAAATCAACGTCTCCGGCCCAGCCGTGAATCAGCGGGCGAGCATTAAGATATTTGACGCAGCCAATGCGCAACATTTGTCGCGTGCGAAGGGCGGTCGCGCCCTAACTAGACGCAGGCGAATTCAGCCTCCGCCGATCGGGCCCCGGTTGCTGATCCATTCTTGGACGAATCGACATGTCGATAATGACTGTCGCGCTGAACCGGTTCGCGACCGGCTTCACGAATGGCGTGCTCCAGCGCAGCCACGGTTTGCTGCTGAGGCGTCGTTGCACCGGCCATGTGGAAAATTTTTTCTTCCAGAATTGTGCCGTGCAAATCGTCGACCCCATAACTAAGTGAGACCTGCGCCAGTGGCAATCCGATGCTCACCCAATAGGCGGTGATGTGGTCGATGTTATCGAGATAGATACGGCTGACGGCGAGATTGCGAAGCTGTTCGATGGCGGTGGCGGCTTTGATGTGGGCCAGGATCGTGGTTTGCGGTTCGAAGGCGAATGGAACAAAGCCGGTAAAACCGCCCGTCTCATCCTGAAGCTGGCGCAACTGACTCAAGTGATCGACTCGGTGCGCCAGGGTCTCGATGTGACCGTAAAGCATCGTGCAGGTGCTGCGGCCACCCATTTCATGCCAGATGCGATGAACATCGAGCCATTCGGCAGCCGTTTCTTTTCCGCGACAAATCGTATCGCGCACGATGGGATCGAAGATTTCCGCGCCGCCGCCGGTAATCGAACCAAGGCCGTACTCGCGCAAAAGCTCCAGCATCTCTCGAATCGAGAGCCGAAAGATGCGTTGTGCAAGATGACGCACCTCGATGGCCGTAAACGCCTTGATGTGTAACTGGGGATCGAGCGCGTGTAACTCGCGTAACAAGTCGAGGTACCAATCCTTTTTCAGCGTCGGGTGGAGTCCCCCAACCATATGCACTTCGGTGATTCCGAGAGGAAGAGCTTCTTTAACAACACGAACGATTTCATCAATCGCATATTCAAAAGCGTGGGGATCGCGTTTCCTGGCGGCGAAGGCGCAGAACTGACACGAAAGGATGCAGATGTTGGAGTAGTTGATGTAGCGGTTGTGAATGTAGCTGGCGTAATTGCTGTTCTTTCGTTCGCGCACCACATTGGCCATCATCCCCAGCGCATTGAGATCGGTCGATTGATATAAAGCCAGCGCATCGGTTTCGCTGATGCGTTCCTGGATTTCGATTTTCTCTGCAATGGGCCGAAGCACATCGGGGATTAGGCGGTGATTCATTCGCAAATTGATACGCGTAAAGCGCCGGTAAATGATGCATGGTTCGAGAAATTGATGCAACCAAAACGACCGATGAATGATCTCTGCGGAAGACAGGCCGCTGGCCTGTCCGACAGTCATAGACCGCCGCTGCCGAATTCTCAACAGGCTGGAAGCCTGTTTGCCAGACAGGCCAGAGGCCCGTCTTCCTCTGTTCATCCAAATCGATTTTTAATACTATCAAGGCGCAGTAGGAGGCCGGTCCTTGCCGAATTTAGCGAATAAGAGCGGGCGCCTTTCCGTCGTCCTTTTCTCATGTCGGAGCAACGGGCTGAGGAGATTAACGACACTTCCTTGATGGCGGAAGTGGCGCGCGGCGATACCGTCGCCTTTGAACGCCTGGTCGAGCGTCATCAGGCGTTAGTCATTGGCACGGTGGGCCGAATGCTCGGCAGTAATTCGGAAGTGGAAGACGTGGCCCAGCAGGTCTTCATCCGGGTCTGGAAGGGCGCTTCGCGTTATCGGCCAACGGCGAAATTCACCACCTGGCTGCTAACGATCACACGCAATCTCGTTTTTAATGAAGCCCGGCGCCGGAAACGCCATCCTGGCGACAGCCTCGATGTTCACGTCGGCGAGGAGGCGCTGGCCCTGACTGATCCGGCGCGACATGTGCCGGATGAAGAACTGCTCGAGGCCGAGCTGCAAGAGGCGATTGAAAGGGCAATTCGCGCCTTGCCCGAGAAGCAGCGAATGGCAATGGTCCTGCGACGTTACGAAGATAAGAGCTACGAGGAGATTGGGGAGGTCCTCGGTCTTACGGTAGCCGCGGTGAAAAGCCTGTTATTTCGCGCCCGCACCGAACTGCGGGCAGCGCTCAATCATTACCTTGGAGAATAGGCAGCCCCTCCATGCAGTCCGGCGGACTGGAATACGGCCTGTGGCCTGTGCGCGCAGCGGGTTTGCAACCCGCTGCGGCATCTAATTCACATGATCACTTCCCCAAAACAGCGGAGTACAACTCCGCTTGGCGGACAGACTACCAGTCTGTGTTCCTAAAAAGGAAAGGGCGAACGCCGCGAAGCGTCCGCCCCCTCTCAACCCCACATTCCACTGAAACTCTAGAAATCGCGATCCTTGGCTGAACTCTTGAATTGCACGTCCTGTTCTCCCACTGCCGGCGGCGGCGGTGTCCCTGGTTTTGGATAATCCGCGACCACTTGTCGGTGGCCGGTCGGCACAAGTCGGACGGCGCCCTTGGCGTTATTACGCCAGCCATTGATGTCGGCGTATTCCTCTCCGACATGGTGTAATCCACTGACCTGGTCCTCCAGACCGGTGCCATATTTTGAGGAAATAATCGTTGGCGTGACGAACACCAGCAGGTTGCGCTTGGTGCGGCTGTTCAAGCGTTCCTGAAAGAGATAACCGAGAACTGGAACGTCGCCGAGCAGCGGCACTTTATTGCGCGCCTTAGCCACTTCATCCTGGAGCAAACCGCCAATCGCCAGTGTATCACCGCTGCTGATCAAAACGTTGGACTCCAGCGTGCGGGTATCAATAATCGGGCTGCTCACTGTCGCGCCGGCAAATACGAAGGTGGCATCCCCAACCTTGTTACTGATCTCCGGTTTCACCTTCAAAGTGACAAAGTTATCCTTGTTGATGCTGGGAGTGACAATCAGGGTGTTGCCAAACTTCTTGTCCTGGAATCCACCGAAGACTGCGGTGGCCGTCTGTTCGTTGAAGTTTAACTGCGGCACAGGCTGGGCCCGGTTGATCTCGATCTTCGCCTGCAAATTATCGGCGGTTACAACACGGGGGTTAGCTAGAAATTCCGCATCCGAATCCTCGTTGAGCAATCGTAAGGTAGCAGACATTTGTGGCACGCTCAGAATGGCGAATTGACCGAGCGCCAGCTGGTTGAAATTGCCAAGAAGATTGTGGTTACCGGCGCTACCCAGAACCAGATCGCTTGTCGGAATAGTCCCATTCGTGCTTGTACTTGAGCTGCCGGAACTGCTCACTGAGGCGTTTGCCGGCGCGCCATAGGAAACCGTCTTCGCGTTGCTGGAGCTACCAACAACGCCAGCCCAGTTAATGCCGTAGCTTTGTTTCGGGTTCGCGGTCACTTCTACCAACCGCGCTTCAATCATCACCTGTTTGGTTGGCTTATCGATTGTCACCAGCAATTTGCGCACGTTGT
>QHPM01000330.1 GCA_003219095.1 Verrucomicrobiota bacterium | reverse complement strand
ACGGGCACATCGGCGATCAGTCTCCGTTTGACGGCACGATCAAGTAGCTCGCGAATGTGCCCGCCCCATTCCTCCTCCGGCTTACGCGGGATGGTGGCAAACGGTTCAAGAAGAAGGTCCCAATATTTTTGAACCCGACAGTCAAAAGAGCGAACGTTAACAGATAGCGAACAACCAGCCGGGAGTTTTACCGCATCTTGGTAGATCGACAAGGGTGATGGAATGTATCCGTAAGCGAAATATTTCTGCAGGGCGCGACGGGAAACATTTCTGGAAGTACTCGGATGTGCTGCCAGTGATGTGAGCTCAGAGGCGAAGACGAACGCCTCCTTGGTCCGCGTGTAGTAAAACGGTTTTTCCCCGAACCGGTCGCGACTGCAAAAAAGTGTGCCACGGCTCTCGTCGTAAAGCGCGAAGGCCCACATGCCGTTGAGATGTTCGGGCAATTTAGCTCCCCATTCGCGGTAGCCGAGAAGAATGACTTCTGTATCGGAGTGGTCCGTTCGGAATTTGTGTCCAAGTTTTTCCAGTTCATCGCGCAGTTCGCGATGATTATAGATTTCGCCATTAAAAACGATCACGAGCTGACCATCCTCCGTCAGCATCGGCTGATGCCCGCCGGGAAGATCGACAACCGCCAAGCGCCGACTGGATAGCTGAACCGGGGGTACCGCAGAGACCCAGCTTCCGGAATCGTCCGGTCCACGATGTCGAAGAAGCGTCGACATTCGGGCAAGGTCGTCGGCTGAGCCGGCGCCAACGAAGCCACAAATACCACACATAGTTCGGCAGACCGCCGCCAACTCACTGCCCGCGCGCGGCCGTATCCGGTAATTCGAGCTCGGGGGAAGCGGGCTCCTCAGCCGCGTTTATTGTCGAAATTGTATACGTTGTCTTCTTCTGCGACTCATAATAAGTGCGCACCAACAATTCAGCCAGCAGTCCCATGAGAAAACACATCGCGCCTGTAATCATCGCCATGACGAAGAGCAGAGGCAGCGGCGTTTCGATGAAGGATTTGTTGCCGAGAAATTTGTAGTAGAGGGCCGCGCCTCCCGCAACAACTCCGATCCCGATACTAACCAGGCCGACGCTCCCAAAGACATACATCGGTCTTTGACCAAAGCGATGAAGGAAAACGACCACCAGCAAATCAAGGATGACTTTCGGAATTCGCTCCAGGCCATATTTGGAAACGCCGTGGCGCCGAGGACGATGATTCACTGGCACCTCTGTCACCCGGGCACCATTCCAATAAGCATAGATCGGGATGAAACGATGCATCTCTCCATAAAGCTGCACCCCTTCAAGTGCGCTTCGACGGTACGCCTTTAACGAACATCCATAGTCGTGCAGGTGTACCCCCGATACGAGCGAGATGAGTTTGTTGGCAACCCGACTGAGCAAATTTCGGCGGATCGGGGCATCCCGGCGGTTCATTCTCCATCCAGAAACGACGTCGAAGCCTTCGTTGAGCTTCGCGAGAAGCTGAGCAATGTCCCCCGGATCGTTTTGAAGATCTCCATCCATCGAGATCAAGACTTCGCCGCGTGCAAAACGGATACCTGCCATCAGCGCCGCTGTCTGACCCGAGTTCCGGCGCAGGCATACGACTCGAAGTTGGAGATTAGTCATCCGCCGGAGCGTACTCGCGGTTTCGTCGGTGCTTCCATCGTCTACGACAACGATCTCATAATTCAGGCCGAGCGTGTCGAGTGTTTCACCAAGGGCCGGTAGCAGCACAGCTAAATTTTCCGCCTCGTTATAGACGGGCAGAATTATGGAAATCAGCTCACGCGCCACAGTAAAAAGGACTCGTACTCCTAGCTGCCTGTCGAGCAAATTCTGTATCGTTGGTTTATAACGCGTTTCAGGGTAGAACTATTTTCGCCCGCGAAAATGTAAACGACCGTTTTTTATGGAGATCGTTATTCTTTAATACCTAATGCGGTACGGAATTGCGCAATGGCCATTCGTTTCACGGTGGCGTGTTTACCTTTTCGCTTTGCTCCTGGCGGCCATCACGATTTTGGCTTACCGGCCCGCGTGGCACGGTGGTTTTCTTTGGGACGATGACGCCTACGTTACCAATAACGAGTTACTGACCGCGCCGGACGGTTTGCGGCGGATTTGGTTTTCGTTCGACTCCCCTTCACAATATTTTCCGCTGGTTTATACGACGTTCCGGATCTTCATGTTGCGAACGCCCTGCTGGTCTGGCGATTGCTGGCGCGCTTGAAAGTGCCCGGCGCCTGGCTGGCCGGAGCAATTTTTGCATTGCATCCCGTGCAAGTCGAATCCGTCGCATGGATCACCGAACGCAAGAATGTGCTGATGGGTTTTTTCTTTTTGCTGACACTTCTGGCCTGGGTCGAATTTCTCGATGAAAGAACTAGGCAGCGCTGGCGTCTTTACTTGTTGGCCTTGGTCCTTTATGCGCTGGCGCTTTTGAGTAAGACGACGGCATGCACCCTGCCAGCGGCATTGCTCTTAATTGTCTGGTTGCAGAAAAGCCCAATCAACAAGCAACGGTTGGTGCAAGTCGTTCCTTTCCTCATCCTTGGTATTGCCATGGGTTTGTTGACGGTGTGGTGGGAGCGCTACCATCAAGGCACACGCGGAGCACTCTTCGCCATAGGTCCGCTAGAGCGTCTCCTCATTGCCAGCCGAGCCACTTGGTTCTATCTGGGCAAACTATTCTGGCCATCGAACCTTACCTTCATCTATCCGCGCTGGCACATTACGCCGAGTAGTCTGTTCGATTACCTGCCGCTTTTGGGGATAGCTGGATTATGCGCAGCAATATATTTCACACGCCGCCACTTCGGTCGCGGGCTGGAGGTGGCGATGTTGTTCTTTGGCGCGACTCTTGGCCCGGTGCTGGGCTTCATCATGCTCTATACCTTTCGCTACACCTTCGTGGCCGACCATTACCAGTATCTCGCGAGTATTGGCCCCATCGCACTGGTGTGCGCGGGCGTCGCGACAGTGGCTCGCTCTTACAACCAGTCCCGTCACCTGATCTTTGGCACACTGGCGTGCCTCATTGCCGCACTGACCGCGTTGACATGGCGGCAAAGCGCGATGTATGCCGATATTGAATCACTCTGGCGGACGACGATTGCCAAAAATCCTGATTGTTGGATGGCTCACAATAATTTGGGGACCGTTCTTTTACAAAAAGGCCAGGTTGATGACGCGATGGCGCATTACCAGCAGACGTTGCAAATGGCGCCAGATTACGCTGATGCCGATTACAACCTCGGTAACGCCCTTTTGCAAAAAGGAGAAATTGATGCAGCTCTCACCCATTACCAAAAAGCAGTGTCTGTTATTCCGAAGGATCCTGACATCCAAGTCGGCCTCGGCAATGCTCTTTGGCAAAAAGGAAAAGCCGAAGAAGCAATCGATCATTACCGGAAAGCGCTGGAATTACGTCCTTACTACTTCGCCGCGCATTATAATTTGAGTACTGTTCTTTTGCAGAAAGGCCAAATCGAAGAAGCAATACAGCATTGTCGGGCAGCGTTGACGGTACGGCCTGATCTCGCTCCGGTGCACACAAACCTGGCTGTTGCTTTGTTGGCCAACGGAGAAATTGCGGATGGTATCAAGCAATTCGAAAAAACATTGCAGATATCGCCGCGATCTGTTCCCGCTCTGAATAACCTCGCCTGGATACTCGCGACCTATTCGGATCCGGCATTTCGAGATGGCACAAAGGCGCTCGAGCTCGCCCAAGAAGCAAATGAGTTTTCGGGGGGCAGCGACCTCGCTAACAGACCGGCAGAGCCCGCTTGCCAACGCGTTGCAACAGGAGATTGCTGGTTACCAAGCTGGTCTGCCGTACCGCGAAAACGTCAAGCGGTAAAGGTTCCGGACTGCCAGAGCGTCGAGGGGAAAAGCGCGAAGTTGGGAGAAACGCAATGGCATGGACGGTGCTCATATGAACCATAGGTGCCATGGTTTTAGTAAGTATTGTTCCATTCGCCCGCAGGCGTATTCTCGTTTTTGCCGCTGTCTTTTTCGTTCTTCCCGTCGCCAGTTGCTTCGCCAGCTCGTTCCTATTCTCCGCTAAAAGGACGCCTTACGATCATCAGATGGCCCGAATTCAGCCGGTGCTGAATACGCCGGCTCCCATTCAGCACGCGGTTCTGCCCTTGTCCCTTGTTAATCACTGGATCGGCGAGCTGCGCTCAATTCCCTACCGTTTTTCCATGGAGTGGAAAACGCCGAATGAAATCGCCCAAGCGCCAGCAGCGGATTGCAAGGGAAAGGCAGTCGCACTTTATCAAAGAATGCGAGAAAACGGTGCACGTAATCTGTGTCTGGTTATCGGCAAACGCACTCCAGTCAGCCGCTCGACCCACACCTGGGTTGAGTGGACGACCGCGTCTGTAACTTTCGTCCTCGATCCGACAATTAATTGGGGTGCTCAGGCCGTGAATGAGATACCGGAAAACTTGTACGTGCCGTATTACGCCTATGCCGGCAGCCGAAAGTATAGAGCGGCGGCAGTGACCTCGTTATACGCACGTCTGTAATTCGAGCGCTTCCACTTCTGTCAAATTGCCGGCGCGGCTCTGGTATCGTGCGATATTTTGCAGCCGCGATCGGTGACCGCGGCCCGGCGTGATCGAGGCCAGCTACGGCCTGACCGGTAGTTTCCCCTTGTCATCTCGGAAGAGCATTGGATAACGTTACTACTGAATGGGGGATATGGCGGCGAAGCAGCACTCTTTTTTACCCGCCTTAGCCTTTTTTCTTGGCTTGGGAATGGGGACCTCAACCAGTGGCGCCGACTTGGTCTTGCAAAAAGTTCCGCCTCTGACGGTGGCGCAAGCTCCTAACTACCCGCAAAATCTGGCCCGTATTGATCTTGGCGCTCAAATCGAGGGCGACGTGCCGGCCGATTGCTCCTCGGTGACTCCGTTACTTTCCGGTGATCCGGCATCGCTTTGTTCGCTTAGAACTGGCGCAACTACAGTTCTGATCTCGCTCGCCCAAATTGAGAATATCGACAGCGTTGCATTTCTTAACGCCGAAGCGAAAGGGACGGTCACAATCGCCACGTCGAGCGCAAAACTCTCACCCAATAGCCCGCAATGGCACGTTATCAGACAAGCGGAACTTTCCAGCGGATTGATCTCCGCCAGAATCGGCCCGACTGAAGCAAAGTATGTTCGGCTGACCTTTAATGTGAGCAGTCCCGGCCGCATTGGTAATCCCGGAATTTATTCCGCAGCGGCCGTTTCTGATTTCACCATGCCGCGGGCGCGAAAGATTGCGGCCAACAGCTCCGTTGAGGGCACGTCGAAGGCCAGTTATAATCTTGCCGATCTACATGCAAAAGCGCGCACAATTTTTGTTAGCTCAGGAGATGATCTTAAGCTCGCCCACAACATGATCGATGGTCAGCCCGGCACCAGCTACGCGTTTGCCGCCAACGATGCAGCTCCGGCCACGATAATTGATCTAGGCCATTCCGTGGCTGCCGACCGTATTTCAACGCTCTCCGCCCCTGGCTCAGCTGTGGTGTCATTTTATCTGCTTGCTGCCTTGCCGGCCAATAACACTGGGAATGATACTTCAAGCTTGCGGATCGATTCACAGACGCTCGCCGGATTTAAGATGGTCGGCACCGGCAGTGACGATGGAAGCGGTCGTGTGGCGGTCAATTTCGAGGAAACCACCGGTCGTTATGTCATGCTGGTATGGACGTCGTCCTCGCAGAATACAAATTTCTCGGTCGCGGAAGTTGCTGTCTTCGGCCCGGCCAGCAACGCCCGGCTGTTGGCGGCAAATACTGGCCGGAACAATGCTTCCGATACTTTGGACGGCAAGACTGTCCGCGATTCGAAGGATACGAAGGATTTCAGCAAGGAAATTCCCGGGGAAGGCCCCGCGGAAGAGCAAGCTCCTGGCGAGGGTCCGGCGCCTGAATTGCCTCGACCTCCGCCCTTTGTCTTTATCCCAAAGGTCGTGCCGACAAGCTTCTAACGAGAGGTGGACTAGGGACGTGCTATCTGATTCTGTTGATCTGCTTAAAAACCG
>QHPM01000329.1 GCA_003219095.1 Verrucomicrobiota bacterium | reverse complement strand
CAATATAATTCACCCGCGAGAGGTCCACCACCAGGCGCGCCGGCTTTTCTTTGATCAGCTGAGCGATCGAATCTGCTACCTTGGCGGAAACGTGGAGATCGATTTGGCCTTCCAGTGGAAGAATATTGCGCGGGTTTGAGAGTGACATATTGCTTAACAGTCGAAGAAGATGACGTATGTCACACGAGCGGGCCAGCTAAAAAACGCCGGCGCAATCTCACTCAAAACGATCGCAAGACGCCGCTTTCAAAGTGCAGAATCACCGGCCCGTCTGGACCTTCATAGGTCCAGTGCTCATTCTTCGAACCGCTGATTCGTTCGATTCGCGCCGGCTGGCCCAGCATTCTGATGCATTGATCCGCCGTCATCCCGACTCGAAGCTGACCGCGCGCGAGCGCCGCCTTCGCCTCAACCCGTCCATGTTGTGGCACGCCTTCGCGTTTAGATTTTCCCGCCATCATCGCCGCGCCAATGAGCAATACGAGCGCGCATATGCAGATCAGCGCAATCGCCGGCGCTGACTGCTGACGCGCCTTTCTGATTGCCGGTGGCTCGGCCGAGCCGGTGTCCAACACGATCGGTTCGGTTTTTCGCGCCACCCGAAATTCACTGACCGGTCGCCAATCCGTGAAGCCGGAAGTCCAATACAAATCGTTGGGCCGGATTTCGCCGGAGAAAACCTTGTTGCGAAAAATCTGCTCTTCGAATTCTCCCGTCACTGCGCCTTCGCGCGCCACGTGAAATCTCATTGCAGACGGCAAAGTGACAAAGTCCTCATCTCACCGCGAGTAGAAAACGTCCGGGCGGTATAAAAATATTGGCAAACTCAGAGACGACAGCTCGCGGCCGGCATTTTCGTTCGCTTTGCTCTGGCTGGAGGGCACTCCGAATCAGACGTTGCTGCCGGTCCACTTCAACTTGTGGCGGAGCACACTAAAGAAAGAAACGTCCGGCAGGAACCCCAGCTCCAGCATTGCGTTGGCCCGGCGAATCGCGATTTGTGCTCTTGGCGGCAGTCGCATCGGCTCGCGACCGTCGACACTCAAAAACGTCGGATACTCCGTGCTTCCCGGCGAAACCTCGATCACAGAAGAATCGCTGACAATGACCGAACGATTAGTCAGCACGTGCGGGCAAATTGGGGTGACGACAAAAACGCCTGATTCCGGAGACAGGATTGGGCCACCCGCGGAGAGCGAATAGGCTGTTGAACCGGTGGGCGTCGCGATGACCAATCCGTCGGCATTAAATTCCGTAAGCGTTTCTCCATTCACCTTCACATTGAGCCTGATCAAGCGCGAGAGCTCACCCCGGCTAATAACGGCATCGTTCAAGGCGTGGACGCTTGAAAGCACCCGTCTGTTTGTGCGTAACTCGACCGATAACAACGCTCGTTTACTGTAGGAAATGCGGCCGCTGACGATTGCATCGACAGCTTCGCGATAAGCCGAAGAATTCACGCAGGTCAAAAATCCCAGCGAGCCAACGTTGATGCCGAAGATCGGCTTCAGGTTTTTACCCGCCATCGCGACCACGTGCAGGATTGTTCCGTCGCCGCCCAGGACCACGATCAGATCCGAGCGTTGCGCGATCTGCGCAATCGAGCCGCCCGCTTTCTGCTTCGCAATTTTGGCCGTCTCATTTTCCACGATCACTTCCAACGATCGCTCCTTGAATTCGCGACTGACATCGCGCGCAAGTTTTGCGACGCCCTCCTTTTCCGTGTGCGCGATTAAACCGATCGTTTTCGTGCGCATACAAAAAATTCCCGGTTACCATCTGCGCCCGTGATGACGGACGGCGCAAGGCCAATGACCTCGTGCCCGCACCCTTCGACAAACGACGCGATCTTGTGCTGCACCTTCTCGTGCAGCGGTGCATCGCACACGATGCCCCCGCGACCGACGTCGGTCCGCTCCAGCTCGAACTGCGGTTTGATCAATGCCAGCACCATTCCGCTCGGAGTTACCAACTCAAACGCGTTCGGCAAGATCAAAGTCAGAGAAATGAACGAAACATCGATGACGCAAATATTCGCCGCTTCATCAATGAGCGACGGTAAAATCGTCCGCGCATTGGTCTTTTCGAAAACAGTTACGCGTGGATCATTGCGAATTTTCCAGGCAAGTTGGCCGTGGCCGACATCGATCGCATAAACTTTTCGCGCGCCGCGCTGGAGCAAGCAATCAGTGAACCCTCCGGTCGAGGCGCCGATGTCCAC
>QHPM01000210.1:1978-8550 GCA_003219095.1 Verrucomicrobiota bacterium | reverse complement strand
GCCGCGACTCAATGCCGGCTTGATGATGTTGCTCGCGTCCATTGCCCCCTCCGCGGAACCGGCCCCAACAATCGTATGCAGCTCGTCAATGAACAGAATCACGTTTTTGCTCCGACGGATTTCGTCCATCACCGCTTTGATTCGTTCCTCGAACTGGCCGCGATATTTCGTCCCCGCCACCATTAGCGCCAGATCGAGCGTGATAACTTTTTTGTCGCGCAAAAGCTCCGGCACATTGCCCGTCGCAATTTCCTGCGCCAATCCTTCCACGATCGCGGTTTTGCCCACACCAGCTTCACCGAGCAACACCGGATTATTTTTTGTGCGACGGCACAGCACCTGAATGACGCGCTCGATTTCGTTTTTTCGGCCAATGACCGGATCGAGTTCGCTTTTCTTCGCCAGATCAGTCAGATCGCGCCCGAACGCACGCAAGGCCGGCGTTTTTACATCTTTTTTTCCACTCGCGGTGCCGGCGGTTTCTTCCGTTTCCCCTTCCGGCGGCGTGAAATTTGGATCGAGTTCCTTCAAAATTTCATTGCGGGTGCGCTCGATATCGATCTCGAGGCTCTTCAACACCCGCGCCGCTACCCCCTCACCTTCGCGCAGCAATCCCAGCAAAATGTGCTCGGTTCCAACGTAGGAATGATTCAGCGCCTTGGCTTCCTTGCCGGCGAGCGCGAGCACTTTCTTCACCCGTGGCGTGTAAGGAATATTGCCGACCATTTTTGTTTCCGGCCCGGACCCGACCTGTTTCTCGACTTCCATCCGCACGGTCTCGAGATCCAGCCCCATCTTTTGCAAAACGTTGACCGCCAATGTTCGGTCTCGACGTAGTTATGGTTGAAGCGATCCGCTTCCTTACGCGCAAGTTGCAGAACTTGCTGGGCGCGCGGGGTGAAGTTATTCATTTTTCTCCGGCTCGGAATTACCCGTTACTTCCGGCTCCCGCGCCACTTTACTAATATCAGGCTTGGGGAACGATTTCAAACGCTCGCGGATGATTTGCGCGCGAAAATGATCGCGCTCTTCCGCATTCAGCTTCTGCTGCGTGCTCTTTTGCAAATGGGCGGGCTGCGTTTCAATGAAGAGTTGATCAATGGCCAGGCGTTTATCTTCCGGGAATGCGCCCAGATCGATGCCGAGCTTCACCACGGAAAGCAAATTAAGCGCTTCCTTCGAGGTCATTGCATGAGCATAAGTGAGCAAGCCGTAGGCCCGACCGATCTGGTCCCACAATGTATTTGGCCTTTTCTGGACCAAAACCTGACGCGCGTCCTGTTCTTTTTCGATGATGGTCTCGATCACCTTGTTCAAGCGCGAGATAATCTCGTCCTCTTTTTCGCCAAGGGTGGTTTGATTCGAAATCTGAAATAGATTTCCCATCGCTTCCGTGCCTTCGCCATACAATCCGCGCACCGCCAATCCGATCTTGTTCACCGCCTGAATGACCTGATTGATCAACTCGCTCAGCACTAGCCCGGGCAAATGCAGCATCGCCGAAGCGCGCATCCCCGTCCCGACATTCGTCGGGCAAGCTGTCAGGTATCCGAGTTTCGCGTCGTAGGCGAAATCGAGTTTGGCCTCGAGCGCGCTATCCACTTTGTCCACCAACTTGAATGCCTGCCGCAGTTGCAACCCGGACCGGATCGATTGCATTCGCAAGTGGTCCTCTTCGTTAACCATCACGCTGAGGGTTTGCTTGCGATTCATGATAATGGCGCTGCCCGCACTCTTGGCCGCGTGTTCGCGACTAATTAAATGGCGTTCCACCAGCACTTGCTTTTCGAGCGCGGACAAGTCCTGGAGCAATTCGGAAAATGGCTCCTGCATTTCGGGCAACTCTTCCACCCGCGGCTTGATCAATTCCAGAATCAAGGTGCGCTCCGCTTTTTTCGCCCACCCCGGAAAAGCGCGATTCCGCAGATTACGCGCCAGGCGCACCCGGCTGCTCACTACGACCTGATGGTGGGGGCCTTCCCCGCGCAGCCATTCGCCGGTACTCGCCATCAAGTTCTGAAATTTCATTTCGACTCCGTCAGTTGACTCTCCAACTGTTTGATTTCGTCACGCAAGGCCGCCGCCGTTTCGTAATTTTCTTCCTGCACCGCTTTGCGCAGATTTTCCGTCAGCGTTTTCATGCGATCGCTCAACGCCAGGCTCTTTTGCGCGCGGGCCGGTAATTTGCCCACGTGGGCAGTGCCTTTGTGCATTGCTTTCAAGAGCGAATTCAATCCTTCGCCAAATGCGACATAGCAACTGCTGCAGCCGAGCCGTCCCGTTTTCTTGAAATCGGCCTGGGTGAATCCGCAAACCGGACAGCGCGTGCTCGAACCGCCTTTCTCGATTTCCTCCGCCGCGCCGATACCGAGCAGCAAGTCCGCCAGCGCGAAACCGGTCGGGTCCTGCACCCCTTTTTCCTTCGAGCAGCCTTCGCAAAGATTCACCTTCTGCATTTTCCCGTCCACAATCTGCGTCAGGAAAACCGCCGCATCGTTACATTTGCAAACGTCGCACAACATTTTACTTAATTAGACCTTCGCCCGGTCTAAACATTCAACCCCATAACTTGCTTAGCATCTCGCGCGCCGAATGGCTGTGGGAATCGTTAGGAATAAATCGGCGTGCCGCCTTCCCGCGTGATCTCGCGGAAGCGGGCGATCATCCGCAAGCTGATCGGCCCAGGTTTTCCCGTCCCGATCATCCGGCCGTCCGCCCTGATCACCGGAATAACTTCCGCGGCGGTACCGCTGAGAAGGCATTCGTCGGCAATGAAAACATCGTGCCGGCTGATATCGACCTCGGAAATTTTTATTCCAAGCTCCGCCGCGATCTCAAACACGACCGATCGCGTGATTCCACGCAACGCGCCTGCCGTTATCGGCGGCGTAAAAATTTCGCCGCGTTTAATCACGAAAATATTATCGGCCGTGCATTCTGCGATGCAGCCCTGGTCGTTTAACATTAACGCCTCGTCTGCTTCGGCCAGGTTCGCTTCGATCCGCGCCATCACGTTGTTCAAATAATTGAGCGATTTCACTGCCGGATTAAGCGTGCCTGGACCGGTTCGCCGTGTCGCAACTGTCACCACCGTGAGACCTTTCTGATACATCTCCGCCGGATAAAGCGCGATTGTCGTCGCGATAATGATCACGCTCGGCCGCTTACATTGCGCCGGATTCAATCCCAGGTTCCCTACGCCGCGGGTAACGAGCAGACGAATGTAGCCATCGCGCAGATCATTCTTGCGGATCGTTTCCAGCACCGCCTCCGTCATTTCACTGCGCGACATCGGGAGATCCAGGCAAATCGAGCGGGCCGAGTCCCACAGCCGGTCCAAGTGTTCTTCCAATCGGAAAACGCCGCCGTTGTAAAAACGAATTCCCTCGAAAATTCCGTCGCCATACAACAGCCCATGATCGAAGACCGAAACCTTCGCCTCTTCCTCGGAACGGCGCGAGTGGTTGGGCGCGGCTCTTCCATTAAAGTTGTACCATCACCATCAGCTGTAGTTTTTGTAAGCACAAAAAAATCTCCGATGTTCCCGCCGCAATTCAAGGGGGGAAGGTTAAATTGTTGAAAAGTTACAACTCCAAATGGCAGCTTTCGTTTTAACGATATAACGATTTAACGTCTATGCCAGCACCCCGTCCACCATGTGCAACTGCCGATCCCCCAGCGTGGCGAGCCGCGGATCGTGCGTCACCACCAACAACGTCTTCTGTCGCTCGCGCGCCAGCGACAGAAGCAAATCCATGATCGCGTCCCCCGTCTTGGAATCGAGGTTACCCGTTGGTTCATCGGCAAAAACAATCGCTGGATCGTTCACCAGTGCGCGCGCGATCGCCACGCGTTGTTGTTCGCCGCCGGAGAGTTCCGCCGGCAGATGTTGCAGCCGTTCGCCTAAACCAACTGCGCCCAGGCTTTCTTCCGCTGCGCTTTCTCGAACGCTGCCGCCAATCATTCCGGGCAGCATCACATTTTCCAACGCCGTCAGTTCCGGGAGCAAAAAGTAACTCTGAAATACGAAACCCATTTGGGTGTTCCGAATGTGCGCCTGTGTCTGGGAGCTTCCGGTATAAAGTCGCTGCCCTTCGAACTCGACCGTCCCTGCCTCCGGCCGTTCCAGTCCTGCCAGCGTATATAGTAAGGTGGTTTTGCCCGCACCCGAGGCGCCGACGAGAAAAACCGCTTCGCTGTGTCGCACTTCCATCGAAATACCGCGTAATACTTCGATCCGACGCGGTCCCATTCGAAACGAGCGCCGTAAATCCCGCGCGACTAATTGCGGCGTTCCATTTTCCATCGAGCGCAGCTTATCGCGTCACCTTGCGCCGGGCAATTGATACGCGCCCCCTCGTCGTTTCCTATCTTCGGAATCGAACACCGGAGCAGTTGCCGCCCACGACCGGCTCGACAGAGTCTCGCCCTGCCAGATTTGCGCAAATTCAATGTCATCCCGAGCGCAGTTGAGGGATCCCGGCGCGTTACCTTTAAGCAAAAACCCAGGGCCTGGCACAGGCGCCTACAAATGCAGATTAAGCCCTTGCTTAATAGACAAACCCAAGCGCAACTAGCGTCGGTCGATCGATCGCACCGGTAACATTCAACCCATTATCGACCTGATAATCTTCAATCGCCTGGCGCGTTATCGGCCCGAGCACGCCATCCACTGCCTCGGCGAAATAGCCGAGCTGTTGCAACGCGTATTGCACGTTGGCGATGATCTGATCCGGCGCCAGACCATCATAGCCGTAAATCGGGCCATCGTAAGCGTAGTTCGAATTGTAGGAATCGTATCCGTAAGCCGGATACCAGTATCCCAGGTCCCACGCATAAAATCCGCCGCCGATTAAAATGATGGTAGTGCAATGATTCCGCCACCAGTCACGATCATGATGATCCCGATGCCGCCGGCAGGCGTCGGTGAAATTCATGGTATTGGAGTTGTTAAAATTGAGGACCCGCTTACCGCCGCGAAGTCCTGAGTTCGTCGCCTGGATGGCGCCGTTATGTGAGCCAGTCGTTTGGGTGCCGCCTGTCGCAGTCTGTGAATTATTTTCCCCATCGCGATGATGCCGTTTTTGGATAATGCCTTGGCTGGAAACATCGGTTGAGACTTGTCCGCCGCCGCGAACTTGGCCGGTGTTCGCGGTGCTTTGGTTGTTGTCCTGAAGCGTGGCGGGATTCACCCGGTTCCGATAGTAGAGTGCCTGGCGGGCCAACAGCTCCGAACGATCCAACGGGCGTTGCACGCGCCAGTTCGCGGGGAGATTGGGCTGCACACCCTTTTGCACATTAGCATTAGTAGGGTAAGAGCGGGCTACCGGGGCAGCCCCGCTTCGGTTGGAAGGCGCTACCGCACCCTGTGGCACAGCGCCGTTTCCAGATGAACGCCCACTCCCGGTCGTTGCCGGCGGACTGCTACTTTGATTGTTCTTCCCACTTGTATCATCGGCGCGCGCACTTCCCGCCGCCGCCAGAACTACTGCCAGACCGACCACGAGAATCTTTGTCATTTTAACCTTTCTTATAAGACAACACCGTCCTGTCGTTTATTCAACACCGCTCCCGGTCATTCGCCTCGACCATTCTTCCAGTGTAGCGCAAACGTCCCGCGAACTCTGACCCGATGAATTGTAGCTGCGGTCGCTGACCGCGGGCCGACATCACCGATGCCGGCTACAACACCTTCCCAGCTAAACCTCAGGAACACCCAAGTTAATTTCATGCCGAGATGAGTGAGCGCTGAAAGCGCTAGTCAATGCCGCGCCGCTGCGACGCCGCCAAAACAAAACCGCGCGGCAGATTCGATCCACCGCGCGGTTGTTTAAAGGATCACTCCGGGCTTCTTTGCTCCCTGCTCCTTACGTCAACCCCAACGTATATAGCGTCTGCTCATCAATTGCCGCCGTCACCGCCAAACCATGATTGATTTGATAACGCTGAATCGCGCTGCGCGTCCCCGGACCCAGGATGCCATCGATCGGTCCATAATAGTACCCTTGTTGCGCCAGCGCCCGTTGCACGTCCGCTGTCACATCGCCCGGCGCAGCCTGGCCGTAGCCGAAGATCGGGCCATCGTAAACATAGTGGCTGTAATAGGGATCATATCCGTAGGCGGGATACCACCAGCCGCTGTTCCAATACCAATAACCGCCTCCGTAAAGGACGAGGCGAAAATTGTTGCGCCGCCACCAATTCCGTTCGTGACGTTCCCGCCAATTCCAGCGTCGCGCCTGACTAAACGAGAACTCATTTCCGGTGCGTTTGTAATGGCGCCACGCCTTTTTGTTCCATTGCGCATTGTTGTTGGTGACAACGTTCGTCTGTTTGGATTTTTTGGTGCGCTGGATGTTTTGCTGATTGTAGTAATTGCTGTTCGCCGCGGCGTTCGCATGCGCCTTCTTGTAAGAGCGGTTGGTCACCTGCTGATTGCTGCTCGTCTGCGAGCTGACATGCCGATTACCGGTCTGCGAGCTAACGTGCCGATTGCTAGTTTGTGCCGCGCCCGTCTTTGCCGCGGGCGTAGCCGTCTGGGTGGTTTGCGCTTTTTTCTTCTTCTTTTTCTG
>QHPM01000210.1:0-1961 GCA_003219095.1 Verrucomicrobiota bacterium | reverse complement strand
GTCGCTAGTGTTACAAAACGTTTCATAAAAAATTTCCTCCTCTTACTTCGACACTATACTGCTTCTATTTATTCAACCCCTCTGCTGGCGAATCGCCTCGAACAAAACAATCGCCACTGCCGTCGCCAAATTCAAGCTCCGCGTTCCGTCCATCGGGATGGTGATACAACTCTCGCGATTCTCCTCCAGCACGCGTTCCGGTAACCCTTTGGTCTCGCGCCCGAAAACGAGGAAATCCGCCGGTCGAAATTTCACCTCAAAATAGGGCTGTTTCGCCTTCGTCGTTAAGTAAAAGAAACGCGCGGACGCGTTCGCCCGTCGCAGCTCATCCAGATTCGACCATTCCCGTACATCTACTTCATCCCAGTAATCCAAGCCGGCTCGTTTCAATTGCCGATCGTCGATCGAAAACCCGAGCGGCCCGACCAGGTGCAAGGTAGATCGCGTCGACAAACACAACCGCCCCACGTTCCCCGTATTCGGTGGAATCTCCGGCTCAACTAGAACGATATTGAACATCTCACCTCTGTCATTCCGAGCGAATACGCCAGTCCGGCTCGGACCGAGAAATCTCTAACTACCGGGTCTTCCTTCCCCCTTTGCTCCCTGTCCGCCAACGGACGGACTCGCCGTGGCGAGCTCCCGGCTACCGCAGCTTTTCCGCGACGAGCTTCTCCAGTTTCACCACGTCCGCCGCGAACTTCCGAATACCTTCGGCCGTTTTCTCCGTCGCCATCGCATTATCATTCACCAGATACCTGAACTTCTTCTCGTCCAGCTCCAATCGTTCTATCTCAGCCGACTTCGCCATCTCCGGGCTCAGTTTTCTTTCTACCGGCTCCGTCGATTCCGATAACTCCTTCATCAACTCGGGACTAATTGTGAGCAGATCGCACCCGGCCAACTCAATTATCTGGCTGGTATTCCGGAAACTGGCTCCCATTACTTCTGTGGGATATCCAAACTTCTTGTAGTAAGTGTAAATTTCCTTCACCGACTGCACCCCTGGATCTTCCGCGCCTTTATAATCGCGATTGTTGGTTTTCTTATACCAATCGTAGATCCGTCCGACGAATGGAGAGATCAATTGCACTTTAGCTTCCGCCGCCCGCACCGCCTGCGGTAAGGAAAAGAGCAGCGTCATATTACAACGAATCCCCTCCTTTTGAAGTTGCTCCGCCGCCAGAAACCCTTCCCAGGTCGACGCGATCTTTATTAGAACCCGCTCCGGCCCGATCCCCTTCTCTTTATATAGCTCGATCAAATGGCGTGCCTTCGCGATTGAGCCTTCAACGTCGAATGACAGCCGCGCATCGGTTTCGGTGGATACTCGCCCCGGTACGATCTCCAAAATATCGGTCCCAAACTGGACCAGCAGATGATCGCAGATGTCTTCAATCTGTTTCGAGCCCGTCAGTCCTGCGTTTTTCCGGTCCCGCAACACTTCCTCGAGCAGGTGCGCATAATTTTGTTTCTGGATCGCCGCCAGGACCAGGCTCGGGTTGGTCGTTGCATCCTGCGGTTTGAACACCTTCATCGACTCAAAATCGGCCGTGTCGGCCACGACCTTGGTGAATCTCTTCAGTTGCTCGAGCTGATCCAGCTGTTCCCCAGTTTTCTGCTTCGGCTCCTCAATTACAGTGCTCATAAGTATTCCATCCTCCTGCCACGAACCTACGCCGCTACATCCACCACTCAATCTAAAATGTGGGGCCTGTCCGTCTAACCGCGGCCGGCTGCCAAAAGCTTTCCAAATCCCCGGTAGGGCGACTGGAAGAGTCATGTTGGACACTATGGCCCTTTCGAGGTCAATGTAGCTACCGGCCAGGTGAAGAAGGTTGAATGGAAATGCTACACTGGCATGCAATGAGAGCAGGTATATTCTACATGCCTGAGGCAACCGACCGACGCCAGGCGTTGACGATCAGTAATTTCTGATGTTCCAGGACGTCGCCGCGGTT
>QHPM01000209.1:3041-4429 GCA_003219095.1 Verrucomicrobiota bacterium | reverse complement strand
TTGATTGAGACGGCAATCAACGTTGTCCGGGCAATCCCCTGCCACGGGATCAGCAGGAAAGCGCCCGCGAGCGTGCCGGCCAGCGCACCGAGAGTGTTCAATGCATAGAACCATCCCCCGAAGCGCCCCAGCTCCGAATCGCGCCGCACAAAGCCGCTGACAATCAACGGGAGCGTCGCGCCCATCAAGGTAGTCGGCAGCAGCAGCACCGCCACAGCAACGCCGACGCGCGTCGCCTGATAGGCCAGCGGGGCACTCTCAAACGAGGAACGGTAAATCCCGACCAGCACCGGAGCAAACGCATGCAGCAGCCACTGGAAAATAAACGCGTACGCTCCAATGCCGATCTCGATTCCGCCGTACAGAACCAAAGGCCGTTCCAGCCGATCGACGAATTTCTCCGCCAGCCAGCTGCCCAGGGATAGTCCACCCATGAAAACGCTCAACGTGATTGCCACGGCGTAAACATCGCTCCCGAAGAACAATGAGAGATGCCGCATCCATACCACTTGATATACCAATGCAGCGAAACCGGAAAAAAAGAAAAGCCCGCCCACCAAAGTGATAAGAAAGGAACGGTCTCTCAAGCTTGTAAGTTTTTCAGGTCCCACGCTCGCAGGCCTCACCTTGCTCTGTTCATTGGGGGGATCCTGCCGCTCTGGGGAAAAGCGAGGTGAAAATCCAGCGGCTTTCATTCCCGAGGCTTCCTCCAAAACCACGCGCTAGTTCTCATCCGTCGTCCCGGGATAAGTGGTTCCTGTCTTGATGACGAACGAGATGTCCGGCTCGCGATTCTTAGTCAGCGGCGTTGGCACACACATGATCACCGCCTCGGCATTTTTAATTCGACTAGAGTCGGTTGACGCATTCAGACGCTTCGCCCTTAAGACTTCGCTGACGGTCTTCGAGGCGATGTGTTTAATGTAACTGCGACCACGATTCACCTGATCGATCTTGCTTTGATCGATATCGAGCCCGGTCACTTTTGCACTGGAACGAGGGAACTGGATCGCTAACGGCAATCCAACATAACCGAGGCCGACAACACAGATCATCATTTATTTAGCAGTCCTCCGCCGCGAGAAAGCCTGGGCCGAGTAAAGAAATATCTTCAGTCGACCTGAGCAAGCCGGACCCGTGCCAGGATCGGTCCCAGTAAGGCAAGGCCCAGAAGAACAGAGTGGTGCTCTGGTCAGGAACGATATCGCTCGGAACACCGGGACCATTGACTCATCAATCATTTTGCGACGGCAGAAAAAAAAACTTGGCGTAGATATAGGCAATGCTCTCGCCTACGACCTCTCGAGCGCCATCGCTGTAACGCCACCATTGCCTCGGATTATAATCCGGGTTGGAGACTGCTATTATACCTACCGTCACGTTTCTGC
>QHPM01000209.1:0-2970 GCA_003219095.1 Verrucomicrobiota bacterium | reverse complement strand
GACCGCGGAGCTGTATGTTCTCTCCCGGCCGTTTACGCGCGATGGGGCCATCTGAAGAGATTCACTCGGTAGCCCTAACTTCTTCAAAGCTTCTTCCCCAACGCTCGCCGAAGTGTGGTAATCATTTATATAACCTCCACTTTCGACCACCGGACCGCCGGTTGTAAAGACGAGCTGATAAGAACCCACTTTGAACTCTTTCGCGGCTTCGCGAATGGCATAACCCGGTATCCATCCTTCGACTACCAGAATGTTCGTATTTACGCGACGCGTTACAGCCAGAAACGGATAGACATTCAAAAACACGAAATAGGCTGCCAGCAGACTTGCCGAGGCAACGAGCAGCCAACCGCGCCATGACAACCCCCAACGCTCCTTTCGGGTAACCATCCCCCAGAATTTTCGCGATGTCTTTGCTCGGGGAGCGGTCAGATGATCTCGTGTAACTGTCGAAGGCATTAGCTTAATTTATCGGTTTTCGTGCTTTGTCCGACGTTTGCCCCCCTGGAGCCTTCCACTTTGGCAACAGGACGAAAGTAGCCGTGCGCCTTGTCAAATCCTACTGAGCAGGCATTTCTGCTTCCCCTTTCCTCAAGGCCGCACTGCGACGCGCACGCCTGATTTTACCCAGGATAAAGTCGGGCAAGATCGCCTGGATTAGCAGCTTCGGCGCCAATGTGTGAAAGCGGCGCAAAAATGCAGCAATATCTGCCTTAAGACAATATAGAAGGCCAACTGCGGCGGACGTTTTGTCCCTGGCGCAAAGCTCTTTCTCAGCCATATTCAATCCCGTTGTCAGCGAATAGCCGTACTTCGCAACTCGCGGCTCGTACTTCCGCGCAATATATCGGTAGTAACTCTGCGCGCCAGATTGTTTTAGGAGCGTGCACCACCGGTCAAGATACTTTTTATTGTTAGCTCGCTTTACGTCTTCCATTCCGCTTTCAGGAACTCGGGTGCCAATAAACGCAGCTATTTCTTCATGATACTTCACTGCATCTCCGATGTAGTCTTCATAGGTTAATTCATATACATGTCTCAAATGGTTCTTGTCCTGTTCAAAAAGTTCGTGACAATGTAGCCAGTGTTCAAACAGATGGTGAAGGGAGGTTGTCTTTACACTCCACATCCGCTGTGTGGACATGCTGACGGCGATCGGATGTCGCCTAATCACAATAAAATACGAGTTAGGAAATGCTGCCTGCAGAAACCGCGTCATCAGAATGTTCCCCGGAGTTTTCTCCACGCAGATTATCTTGCTCTTATCCCAGTATCGGTGCCAACTGGCTCTAAGCCTCGCCACATTCTCAGGTGTCAACAATGCTGAATTTTCGGTCCGATGCGTCCGTGGGTCGAACCCAAACCTGCCAGGGCCCCCACATTCATGATCGAGTGGATAGATATCCTGAAGATGTTCCCCCTCATCGATCGGTATGGAGGTGCCGATGTAGAAGGGCGTATTCTTGAAGCCGGTGCACTCCTCCAGTCTTCCAACATTGCGACCAAGCAGGCTGGTTCCGCTTCGGTGCAGACCGCACACAAAGACGTACTTGTAGTTCCGTTCATGTTCCTGTAGCATAATTTCTTGATTCAGGCTTTGCCCAAAGATTCGCGTTGGCGCGCTTGTCTGATCCTGGCAACCACGAACTCAGGCGATATCGGCCTGATTTTACGCTTCGCAAACCCTCTACAACGCATAGCGATGCGTTGAATCAATGCCCAGGTATTTGCCGCAGAACTTCACGAATGGCATATCGTTGTATCGATCCCTCGACCACGAGAATGTTTGTATGCACGCGATGCGTTACCGCCAGAAATAGATGAACATTCAAAAAAGCGAAATAAGCACCGGCCGAGGTGAGAAGCAGCCAACGGCGCCAAGAGAATCCCCAACGCTCCTTTCCGCTTGAGGATTCCCCAAAACTTTTGGGATAAGTGATCGCCGCAACGCATCACATAATCTCGCGTAATCGTTGGTGGCATTTGGGCTAGTTCAGTAAAGCTCGGTAACTTATTTGAATTGATTCCGTCTTCTTTCCTCTGATCCGCCGTGTCCCTGCGCCGCACATTCGGCTAAACCTCGCTTCAAGCCCCGTCGCGCCTCAAGGAGGGCAGTAATTCAGGCCGTAGGTGATGCGATAGGCATTATCGAAGTCCTCCCCCATATACAACCCGCAGATAATTGTTATTAAGCTTGGCAATCAGTTCGACAGCGGCAGGGCAAATGCTGATGAGGCGAGCAGGAGAACAATGTTACCGAATTTCAGTTTCGATCTCGTAGCATGACAGTGTTGACCGCTTTTCGCGCCGCGTTGTCTCCAAATTGCGAGATCTTTAGTAGGCCTGCAGTTCCTTAATACCGAGATCACGAACTTGCTTTCGTGAAAGCGACTCCGCCAGCCGGTTTGCCAATTGAATATTTGTCAATAAAGGAATCCCGAAATCCACAGCCTTTCTCCGAATATAGTAATCGTTAGTTAACTCGGTTTCCTGAAAGTTCTTGGGTATATTGATCACCAGGTCTATTTTTCTTTGCTCGATGAGTTCCCCCGCATTGGGAGAACGATTTTCCAATGGCCAGTGAACGACCACACTTTGGATGCCGTACTGGCTCAGAAACTCCGCGGTTCCTTGAGTCGCAAAAAAGCCGATTCCCAGGCTTTCGAACAGCTTTGCACCCTCGATAAAGGCTACCTTGTCTTTCAGTGTGCCGGTCGAGAGCAGAACAGTCCTTATTGGAAATTCGAAGCCGACCGAAATAAGAGCTTTCAGAAAGGCCTCTTCGAAATCATCGCCTAGGCAGCCAACTTCGCCGGTAGACGCCATCTCGACTCCCAAGGTTGGATCCGCGCCTTGCAATCTCGTGAACGAAAAATGCGGAGCTTTAACGCCGACATAGTCGAGGTCCTGCCACGGCCGAGCGACTCTTGCCACAGGGACGTCCAGAATGGCTTTCATTGCCAGCTCAAT
>QHPM01000289.1 GCA_003219095.1 Verrucomicrobiota bacterium | reverse complement strand
TCTTTTCGCGGCCGCATGTCGACGCTGCCGCCGGCAGTCTCAACTAAAATCCAACCGGCCGCGACGTCCCACAAACTGATACCCTGCTCGATGTAGGCGTCGAATCGGCCGCACGCGACATAAGCCATGTCGAGCGCGGCACTGCCGAGCAACCGGCATTTGCGCGCGCGATGCACCATCGTTTGCAGCAACGGAATCCCAGCTTCGATGGTGACCCCGGTTTTGGAAAGACCGACCGAAACGATCGCCTCCGCCAAATCGGCGCGCTCGCTCACCCGAAATTCGCGGTCGTTTAATTTTGGGGCCGCTCCTTTTTGCGCCGTCCAAAGTTCGTCGCGGATCGGATCGAAAATGACGCCGACAATAATCTCGGCCTGGCAGCGCAGCGCGATGGAGACGCAAAAATGCGGAATGCCGTAGTAATAATTTACCGTTCCATCGAGCGGATCGACCACCCATTGGAATTCGCTCGCTTGATCGCCGACGATTCCTTCTTCGCCGTAGAGTGCGTGCTGCGGAAATTCTTTGAGCAACAATTGCGTGATCAATTCCTGGGCGCGCACATCGATTTCGAGTTTGATATCGTGCTTGGTGGATTGATTCACCTGCATCGGTTTCTCGAAGTTTTGCCGCAGCATTTCGCCGGCGGCGCAAGCCGCTTTCACGGCGGCGTCGAGATAATGCCTCATGAGAGATTAGCTCGCACAAACATGAGGAAGTGCACCAGGAAAACAGCATTAAATGACGAATCACGAATGACAAATGACGAATGACGAAGGAAGGACAAAGTCCGAATGATGAAAGAGATTCTGGTCTCGGCGTTTCATAAAGACGCGTCGCATTGAACGGTGAGCGTTGCATGCCCAGCGCGGCGTCTCTCCTCTCTCTTCCTATGGGAGAGACGGACGCAAAGCGCCAGTGAGGGCAGTGCAGGGGCGAGCTCAGCAAGTCCGCCCGCGTCGCAGATCTCCGCCCTCCATGGTGAGGCGTTATAAAAAAAACCGGGAGGAGAAATTAAATTCTCCTCCCGGGTTAACGTTTGGGTTTTGGCTCCGAAAAAGTTTCAGAGCCGTGAAGCGCACTAATGCGTTAGTGCTTCTTTTTCTTCGCTGATTTTTTCTTGGCCGCTTTCTTTCTTTTTGCTGGCATCGACTATTCCCCCCTTTCAATCCGCAATCGCGGTGGGTCTGTGAAGGGTTTGAGAAACTTCACTTAGGAGTTCATTCATCCTCAGAATTTTTTTGTCAAAACTTTTTTCGCGTTTCTGCAAATTATTTTCACGAGTTCGCGCGCGATAATTTTTTTGGAAGTACGCGAAATTGTTTCGCTTTCGCCGCCGCGCGAAAAAATCGTGACCGCATTTTCATCACTTTCCATCCCGATGTCGGGATCGCTCAAATCATTCGCCACCATCATGTCGCAATTCTTTGTAGCAAGTTTCGCGCGAGCATGTTCTTCCACGTCATTTGTTTCCGCGGCGAAACCAACCGCGAAAAAATTTCGGGATGGCGGAAGCGATTTCAAAATGTCGCGCGCCGGAATTAGTTCGAGCGAAAATTTCTCATCGCGTTTTTTGATTTTCTGTTCGGCAACATGCGCCGGTTTGTAATCCGAGACTGCGGCGCACATCACCAGCACGTCGCAATCGTGCACCGCTTCATGGACCGCAGCGTGCATTTCATCAGCCGTGATCACGTTCACCAATTTTGCACCGGCGGGCGGCGCAAGATTTACCGGGCCGGAAATGAGAACGACTTCGTGATTCGCTTCGATCGCGGCCGACGCAATGGCATACCCCATTTTTCCGGAAGAACGATTGCTCAGGAAACGAACCGGATCGATCGGCTCCCGCGTCGGTCCGGCGGTGACGACGAGCTTCACGCGATCAATCGATCGTGCCGGTGCAGGAAAAATTCGGCGCGGAAAGCGATGTCTTCCACTTTCCAAAGACGGCCGAGGCCTTCGTACCCGCAGGCGAGCATGCCTGCTTCCGGACCGATGAATTCCACCCCGCGCGATTTCAATTTCTCCACATTCTCCTGTGTGGCACCGTTTTCCCACATTTTGCCGTTCATCGCCGGCGCGATTAGAATGGGTGCGCGCGTCGCCAGCGCGATGGCAGTAAGGGGGTGATTCGCCAGACCGTGGGCGAGTTCCGCAATGACGTTTGCGGTCGCCGGCGCAATCAAAAGCAAATCGGCGTTATCGGCGAGCTCGATATGACCAGGCCGCCAATTTTCTTTCTCGTCGAAAAAACTGGTCATCACCGGATTTTTCGAAAGCGTTTGCAGCGTCAACGGGGTGATGAATTCGGTTGCGTCATTTGTCATCACGACAAAGACATTGTGATTTTGTTTCACCAGCAAACTGGCCAGCTCGGCTGATTTGTAGGCGGCGATCGAACCGGTCACGCCGAGCACGATCGATTTTTGATCCATTCGACTCCGCTTCGCTACGCTCAGGAGACGTTTGCTGGTTTTCGATTTTGGATTGACTGCCATGGAAAGGAAAATATCTCGTCATCCCGAGCGAAGTCGAGGGATCCCGAGGAGGTTACCTTCAAGTTTTCGCGACGGGATCCTTCGACTTCGCTCAGAACGACGATCACGGGCACGGGTGACAGTTCGTTTCATTGCAAAATCAATCTGCGGCTCAGGATGCGCTCCGCTCCCATGATCTGGCGGAATTTCTGCAAATCTTCCTCCATCGATTTGCTGATAATGGTATAGCGGTAATCGCGCCAGTGCTTCATTTCGCGCGCGGCCGTTTTCAACCGTGCCTCGATTTGCTGCGCCGTTTCGGTGCGGCGTTTCGTTAGACGGCGCCGCAATTCTTCAAGGTTTGGCGGCATGATGAAAACATCAGTCAAGGCGTCTCGCACAAAAGGATCGCCGCAGTTGCGAATGCCGGCCGCGCCCTGGGTATCGATGTCGATCAAAACATCCACTCCCTTTTTCAAATTATCGATCAAAGGTTGTCGCAGGGTACCGTAGTAATGCTCGTGCACTTTGGCGTGCTCGAGAAACTCGCCCGCTTTCACTCGTGCCAAAAAATCATCTCTGGAAAGAAAGCGGTAATCTTCGCCGTCGACCTCCCCCGAGCGTGGCGGACGAGTGGTGCAGGAAACGGAGTAGACGAAATCGGGTGTTTGCCGAAGGGCGTCGCACAACGTCGTCTTACCGGCGCCCGATGGCGCGGAGACGACAAATAAAATTCCGTAGCGCGAGAATTTGTTACTCAAGATTTTGCACCTGCTCACGAATTTTCTCCAGCTCAGTCTTGCACCCCACCACCCGCTGCGCGATGTCGGCGTCATTCGCCTTTGCCCCCAGGGTGTTGAGCTCGCGAAAAATTTCCTGAACGATGAATTCGAGCGCGCGCCCGACCGGCTCTTCTTTGCGCAAATGATGGGCAAATTGCGCGAGGTGACTTTCCAGTCGAGTCAGTTCTTCCGAAATGTCAGAACGGTCGGCAAAAAGGAAAATTTCCTTGGCCAGCCGCTCGTCATTCTTGTCGATCGGCAAACCGGTCTTCTCAATTCGTTCAGTCAAGGCCGCCCGGAATTTTTTAACAACGGCGGGATGAAGCGCGCGAATTTCTTTCAGCAATCGTCGAATGGCCTTCAGGCGACGGATCAAGTCATTCGCCAGATGCCTGCCTTCGCGCTCCCGCATTTTAATCAGATCGTTAAGAGCGGATTGGAGGGCGCGTTCCACCGCGGGCCAGGCGCGTCCGGCCTCAATTGCTTCCTCCGGGGGTCGCATCACGCCGGGCGCCTGTAAAATCGTATCGATGGTGATTTGACCCGGTGCGCCCAGTTTTTTTTGCAATGCGCGCATGGCGTCATGATAAGAACGCGCCAGCCCAACATCGAGAGCGAGACGCCGCGTTCCATCCGCGCTGGCATGATGCGCGACCAGCACATTGGTGCGGCCACGGGAAATGCGCGCGTTGATCGCCTGACGAATTCGCGCTTCCAGCTCGGTGAGATCGCGCGGGAGATTAATCGCAATCTCACTCTGTTTACGATTCACCGTGCTCAGTTCCACGCTCAGCTTTATCCCTTCGCAATCGGCTTCGCCGCGGCCGTAGCCAGTCATGCTGCGCATGATTTATTTTCTCGTCATTCCGGGCGAAGTCGAGCCACAACGCGGCGTTCATCCCTCTTCCCGTTATCCCGAGCGTGAGTCGAGGATCCCGTTGAAGTTATCTTTCAGGTTTCGCGACGGGATCCCTCGACTGCGCTCGGGATGACGGGAAAAGATGCTTCGCCGCGGTCGCGACATCTTTATCGCCGCGACCGGAGCAATTCATCACGATGATTTTGTCGGCGGACATTTTTGGCGCGACTTTCGCAATGTGCGCCACGGCATGCGCAGTTTCGAGCGCGGGAATGATGCCTTCTGTTTCCGATAACAATTTGAAACCAGCGAGCGCTTCGTCGTCGGTCGCAAAATCGTACTCAACCCGACCGATCTCGCGCAGATAACTGTGTTCGGGACCGACCGCGGCGTAATCGAGCCCCGCGGAAACCGAATGAGTCAGCTGGATCTGACCATCCTCGTCCGCCAGCAAGAATGTTTTTGTTCCTTGAAGAACCCCCAGTCTTCCTCCTTGAAATCGCGCCGCATGTTTTCCGGATCGAATTCCTTCGCCCCCGGCTTCGACTCCAACCATGCGCACGCTCGCATCGCTAAGGAAAGGATGGAACAAACCGATGGCGTTGCTGCCGCCACCGACGCAGGCGACGAGCAAATCGGGCCAACGTTGCTCGCGCTCGAGAATTTGCTGTCGTGTTTCCTCGCCGATGACCCGCTGAAAATCGCGCACCATCATCGGATAAGGGTGAGAACCGAGGGCACTGCCTAATATATAATGGGTTGTGCGAACATTGGTGACCCAATCGCGCATCGCTTCGCTGATTGCTTCCTTGAGAGTAGCCTGGCCCGCGGTAACGGTAACGACTTCCGCGCCGAGAAATTTCATGCGCGCGACGTTGAGCGCCTGGCGTTCCATGTCCACCGCGCCCATGTAAATCACGCATTCGCAACCGAAGCGCGCAGCCACTGTCGCCGTAGCGACGCCATGCTGGCCAGCGCCGGTCTCAGCGATGATACGTTTTTTGCCCATTCGTTGCGCGAGCAAGATCTGACCGAGCGCGTTATTCATTTTGTGCGCGCCGGTGTGCAGCAAGTCTTCCCGCTTTAAATAAATTTTCGCGCCGCCTAGTTTTTTGGTCAGTCGCTCCGCGAAATAAAGCGGCGTGGGCCGGCCGGCGAAATCGCGAAGCAATTGAGCGAGCTGATTTTGAAACTGCGCATCGCTTTTCGCCCGCTCGTATTCGACGGCCAGTTCGTGCAATGCTGTCATTAAAGTTTCCGGCACGAACATTCCGCCGTAGACGCCGAAGTGGCCGTGCCCATCGGGCAGCGTTTCAATCATTGGCATAAGAATGCTTTGGCAGACAAAACGTCGAACGTCCAATCAAGCAAGAAGAGCGTTGATGGCGCGACGATGGGGCGAGGGAATGGGGATCGTGTCGAGCGCATTTGTCAGAAACCAGCGCTGACTGCGGCTGTCGATCTCGTGCGTGGCCTGTCGGAAAACGTGCAGCGTCACCCGATGGTGCGTGAACGGAAACGCCGAGACATAAGCTGGGCGCCGTAAACTTGACGGCTTTAAGCCGTCAAGTTTGAGTGGCGGTAAAATCCACATTCCACGCCAGCGCCGGCGACATTGCTCGAGCAGAACCGCGCCGGCTTTCGTAGACAAGCGATATGATTCAGTGAGCGGAACAATGGCGGCGCGTTTTCGTTTTCTCGGAAGCGCTACTGGATCGCGGGCACAGCAGAATTTTTTCACTGGACAAATCTCGCATCGCGGACGGCGGGCGGTGCAAATAAGCGCGCCGAGATCCATCATTGCATTTTGGAAATCGCGACCGCCTTTTGGAGGAACCAGTTTTGCCGAAAGTTCCCACAATTTTTGTCGGCCGGAGGTGGAATCGATTGGCGCGCGAACATTGAAAAGGCGGGCGAGAACGCGAGCGGTGTTAGCTTCGACGATGGGCAGGGATTGATCGAAAGCGAATACGCCAATTGCATTGGCAGTATAACGGCCGATACCTGGCAGCGATTTCAACTCATCGGGATCACGCGAAAGCTTCCCGTCGAATTTTTTGACCATAATTTTGGTACAGCGATAAAGATTGCGCGCCCGCGCATAATAGCCGAGGCCCTGCCAGGCGTGCAGAACTTCCGATTCAGTCGCAGAGGCAAGTGAACGGACAGTGGGGAAGCGGCGAAGCCATCTATTATAGTAAGGGACGACGGTGGCCACTTGGGTTTGCTGGAGCATGATTTCGGAGACCAGAATGGCGTAGGGATCGCGAGTGCGGCGCCAGGGCAGATCGCGTTTACTTTTGCGGAACCAGGTTGAAAGGGCGCGGCGAAAGGATGAGCTGATAGAGTTAACTTTCGACGCTCAAGACCGAACGTCCAACGCACTAAGTCGGAAAAGTTCGACGTTCGATGTTCGACGTTCGATGTTTGGTGTTTGCTGAGCATGAACAGCTACACTCATCCGGTTACCGCCGAACAGGCCGAGAAACTCCAGGCCCTGCTCCGCGAGCGTGGATTTACCTTCTCGCCAAAGCCGTACACGATTTTTTTTGCGCAGAAGGAAAAGCTAAGCGTGGCGGTTTATGAGAAAGGTCCAAAGATTTTGCTGCAGGGCCGCGGGGTCGAGGATTTCGTAAAGTTTTTGCTCGAACCGGAAATTTTCGGCGAAGCCCGCCTCGGCTACGAAGAAGTGCATTCGCCGGAAATGTTTGAGCCACATTTTGGCGTGGACGAAAGTGGGAAAGGCGATTTTTTCGGACCGCTGGTGATCGCGGGTGTCTTTGTCGATCGCAAAACTGCGCGCGAACTGCTCGATCTTGGGGTGCAGGACAGTAAGCGGATCGGATCGGACGCAAGGATTCATGCGTTGGCAAAAGAAATCCGGCGGATCGGGTGCGAGGGAACCGACGTCGTTGCAATCGGGCCGGCGCGTTACAACGAGCTGTATAAGAAATTCGGCAATCTCAACAGCCTTTTGGGCTGGGGGCACGCCCGCGTCATCGAGAATCTGCTGGCGCGAAAACCCGACTGCCCCAGATCGCTCTCGGATAAATTTGCCGATGCACGGGTGATTGAAAATGGACTGTTACGCCGTGGCCAGAGAATTCGGATCGAGCAGCGCCCGCGCGCCGAATCTGACATCGCGGTGGCGGCAGCATCGATCCTGGCGCGTGAAGCATTTATCGATTGGCTGGAGCGAAAAGGGAAGGAGCTTGGGGTGAAGCTTGGTCGTGGCGTCTCAGCTGAGATCAAAAGCACCGCGGCCACGATCGTCGAAAAGCATGGGCCGCAAATGCTTTCCCAAATCGGAAAAGTTCATTTCCGCACCGCACATGAGGTAGCGCCGGACGCGTTTCCTGCGCCGCCGCCGAAGCGAGCCTGGGTGCGCTAACTACCAGCGCCAACGCTGGAAAGGCAGGATTCCTGCTTTGCAACGAGCAATTTCCTGTGTTTTCTGTGGAAACTCGCGTTCTGATTTTGAATCCAGATCCAGTCTTCGAAGATCGGTTACTCTCGATTTTCGATCTCTCGGATGAGACCGAAACGCGCATTGTTCGAAGTGTTTCGGAAGCGGTCGCGATATTGATCGCGGAGAGTTTTGATGGCTTCATCATCGAAGGAGAACCGGAATCTGCGGTCGAAACTGCCACCGTGGCTCGACAACATTTTCCGTCATTGAAGCTTCTATGCGTGCCCTGGCAGCGTCCATCGGCAGATTCAATCCGCACTGCTCAACAACAGCACATCCCGCTGGCGAACGGCGCTGCGTCCACCAGGCAATTGCGCGGCGAGGTGCGGCGTTTTCTGAATGGTCTCGATAGTCATTCGGGCGCATCGGCCGAAGGGATCGACCCGTGTCACTCATTGATTGGAAATTTGAACCAGTTTTCGGCGGCCGAAGTGCTGCAAATGACGTGCATGGGGCAACGCAGCGGACGCTTTACCTTTAAGTCGGGACGGGGCAACAGCGAAATCTACCTGCATCAGGGGGAGGTTCGGCACGCCACTTACGGAACGCTGGAAGGCGAAGGAGCGCTGGCGGAGATTTTCCGCTGGCGGCAGGGCCGTTTTTATTTTGAAGAGGGGATCATCAGCCAGGAGCAATCGGTCGACCGGCCATTAGCCCATCTGCTGCTCGATAATTTGCAAAAATTCGATGAAACCCTCGAATTAGCCACCGTCACGCCCATGCAATGAAAGATAAACAAATCGAAACCAAACTGCGTCTGATTTCGCTTCAACTCGAGAGCTGGAAAAAATTGCACGATCTCATCACCTATGGCTTGGACAAGGCAAAGCCAATCATTTCCGTGGAACAGGAACGGCAATGTACCCAAGTGCGAGCGAATTTGCTGCAAGAGACCGAACATGTCCTTCGCGAACTGAATTTGTTAAGCGACTTATCAGGCCGGGCCATGAACGTGCTGAACCGCGGGTCTTCTCTGCGCGCCGTGCGCGAACTTTCAAATGACGATGCCCGCCGCCTGGAATTGGAATGGAACGGGGTTTTCACCAAACTGGGTG
>QHPM01000208.1 GCA_003219095.1 Verrucomicrobiota bacterium | reverse complement strand
CCGGGTAATAGACGAAGGCACCGCGCTTCAACCGCTCCCGTCGCGCCACTCTTCCGTTCCCGTCCCGCCCGATGACAAGCTCCGCTTCTCCATCAATCACGACGAGAATTTCTTCCTCGCAATGTGCGTGCGGCGGATGCGGTGAATGCCCGGGAGCCAGCACTGAGTAGTGCACACTCATGCGGCGAACGTTCGATGTCTCTCCCTCAAAGAGCGGATAGGGTTTCCAAGGCGGAAGATCGGCCGTGCGCCGCGCCGCGCCGATTTGATGAAATTGTGCGCCCAGCGCCGCTACGTCTTCCCATAGAGGGACCGCTGGGTTGTTCGCCGCGCTATTGCCGCTCACCGGAAGAATCGGAACGCGTGTGTGCTTGTAGCGAAAAGGCCACTCGTCGAGATGATCGTAATCCGGCATTCGCACAGGCTTGCCGGCAACCGCGTACTGAAACAGCAAAGCGACACGAGTTCCCTCCACCCGCGTATTTTCCGAGCCATGCCAAAGCCTGCCGTCAAAGAAAAGCGCATCGCCATTCCTCATCTCAGGCTGGACAAACTCCGCTCGCTCGATTGTCTGCTGCGCCCACTCAAGAACCGTCGCCGCGTCCGCTTGGCCTCGGCGAAAACCGCGCTCGTGTGCCATCTCCTGAATCGTTTTCCCGATTCGATGCGAGCTGCGGATCAGTTGCAAAGCTGACTCGCGACTGGTGTTTTCAATTCCTATCCAGACGGAAACGAACCCACCCTCTGGCGCCGAGCACTCGATATCGCAGTGCCAGGGATGCACCTGCTTCGGTTCGCGCATCAGCCAGTTCGCTCCCCACAAGACAATGTCATCACCCAGGAGGAGGCGTAGTTTGGCCAGCAGTCCCGAGCGTGTAGCGAGATCGAAGATCAATCGATCGCTCACCGCCTGCCCCTTCGTCCATTTGTAAGGGTCCGGCGGATGCCCCTCTCGGATATGATTTAGGACCAGCTGACATTGTGCCCGAGTGAATAGCGGAACGGGCGGCAGAAACCCATCTTCCCGAAAAGCCTCGCGTATCTCCTCGCCAGCTTGGGATATCGGCGTCTTAGTCGTCATTGGATTCGCTTATGACATCTCTTCTCAATCGACTGAGACGGGAGGTCGAATTATTTTTGGGTTTTTTAGCCTTTGAAACTAGTTCGTTGCCCGTCGCACGTTATGGCAAAACCCGAACCCTTATGATTTTGAATTTCGGATAACTTCGCATTTCGCGATCCGCGCTCCGCCTTCCGCATTTGGGTGACCGCTTTGCCTTTTCGGTATTTCTTCAAAGCAGAGCGTCGCCTTCTCCAGCGGTTGAAATAAACCGGCAACAAATCCAGCGATCCAACCCCGAATAAATCGGCCGCTCCCGGGTTGCGTCCGGCGCATCTGCAGACTGTGCAAAACAAAACCGAGCAAGTGAATGCGCAGGGCGCGCCAGGAACCGCGATAGAGCAGCGCACAACGCAGATACTTGGCGAAAGCTGCGCCGAACCCACGACCAACCCGCACATACCAACGTTTCCTTCCCGCTCTTGAAAGCGCACCATGGTGCACAACCCGAGCTTGCGGACAGAAATGAACTCCATAACCCGCGCACAGGAGGCGAAAGGCAAGATCATGGTCATCGCCGGAACCAAATTTTGCGCCTGGTCCAATGCAGCG
>QHPM01000207.1 GCA_003219095.1 Verrucomicrobiota bacterium | reverse complement strand
TCAACTGACAATTCACCAACTGCCCGAGCGCTGTTTTCTTTGCCGCCTTAGTAGGAGCTTTTCCACCCAAACGCAACAACAAATCGAAAGGTTTCGCAGCTCTAATTACCATAATGAATTCCGAAGATAAGAGTCCGCGGCGCGTCGCCATCGTTGCCGCCGGCATCGTTAGCCCCCTCGGCTTCGGGTTAACAGAAACGCTTCAGTGCCTTCAACAGGCACAGGATTGTGTCACACCGGTCACTATTTTTTCGGTCGAGAGAACACGGTGCAAGACCGCCGCTCAGATTGATGACGGACGATTGTTGGACAAGGCAAATCGCAGTCGGAAGGACCGCCGTTTACATCGCGCTTCTCATATGGTCATGACCGCATTAGCCGAACTTCTCGAGGGGGCACCGGAGTTCGAACCTGAAATCGCCATCGTCGGTACCACCAGCGGGGGCATGAGTTTCGGAGAAAAATTTTACCGCACCCTGGGAAACGGTGATGCTTGTTCGGCAGGCTTGATCGCAAATTATCCTCCACAGAAACAGATCATCGATGCCATGGAAAAATTTGGCATCAACGCTCCTGCCCAGGTGATCGCGAATGCGTGCGCCTCGGGCACAAACGCAATTGGCCATGCTTTTAATGCGATTCGCACCGGCCGCTGCCAACGCATTCTGGCCGGCGGTTATGACGCACTCTCCGAGCTCGTTTTTGTTGGATTCGACTCATTACAGGCGGCAACGGCGGAAAAATGTCGGCCCTTCGATGCCAATCGCTCCGGCATGGTACTGGGCGAAGGCGCGGCTCTGCTCGCGCTTGAGGAATTCGAGTCTGCGCACAAACGTGACGCGAAGATTCTTGGCGAGATAATTGGGTACGGAATTTCTACCGATAACCATCATCTGACACAGCCGAATCCCGACGGCAGCGGACCGCGCCGCGCCATGGAAGAAGCGCTGGCCCAGGCGCAGCTTGCCCCAAACCAGGTTGGTTACATCAATGCACACGGCACCGCCACCGTCCTCAACGACACGGCTGAAGGGAAAGCAATCATGGAATTGCTCGGCGATGTGCCGGTCAGCTCAACGAAGAGCATGATGGGTCATTCGCTCGGCGCCGCGGGAGCGATTGAAGCCGTCGTCAGTCTGCTTGCGCTGCAACATCAATTTTTGCCCCCCATGATTGCGCGGTTTCCAATTCATTCGGTTTCGGTGGAACTAACGCGACGATTGTCCTGCGCAGCCCGGAACGATGAGTTTGAGGATCGCCGGGATGAGCTGGGTAACGCCGCTCGGAAGCGACGTTCATGACGTTTGGCGGCGATTGCTCGCTGGCGAAACGGCGCCAGTCGAAATCCTGGAGAACGAGCGAAATGGAGCGCGGTATTTGGTGCGTCGAGTTGCCTCCACCACCTCATTTCCTTCCCACCCGCGGTTGCGTCGCGCGAGTGCGATTTCGCGGTTCGCCGCCGCAGCCGGATTGACCGCGCTCGGTCAGTTCAAGAAGCCGCTGCCTCTCGATCAGATAGCGCTAGTTTTCGCGATTTCCAACGGCGGCGTCATTTATACACGACGTTTTTATGCCGACATCGTGAACTCCGGTGCGCAATCGGCCAGCCCGCTGCTGTTCCCCGAAACCGTCTTCAACGCTCCCGCCAGCCATCTCGCGGCGATCCTCGGAATCACCGGCGCTTCCTACACGGTCGTGGGCGACGGCGCAGTGGGAATTTTTGCTCTGAAGATGGCCGAGGACTTGATCCTGTCGGCCGAAGTCGACGCCTGCCTTGTCGTTGCCGCCGAGGAAATCGATTCGCTCGTTTGCGAAGCGTACCGGCAATGGCGCCTTCTGCGTGACCCCGGAAAACCGGAAAGTAGTCGCGGCATGATCATGAGCGAGGGCGCAGGTGCGGTCTTGTTGAAGCGGTCGCATGGTGGGATCGAGATCGACCAGATTGTTCCCGGGGCAAATTTCTTTCGCCGTTCCGAAGCTTCGGCGCGACTAGATAGCGTGGTCTCGCGTCTCAAGAACAAAATCGGATTCTGCGTTGGCAGTGGAAACGGCACATTTATCGATCGAGCGGAGCGCGCAGCCGTGGGCGACGAGATGCCCCTTTATTCACCAAAAATCGCGCTCGGCGAAAGCGTGGGCGCTTCCGTTTTTTGGCAACTCATCACGGCCGCAAAAGCTTTGGAAGCTGGAACGCTGCCAGGGTTGTCGAAAGCACGTGTCGATTCGCGCGCCGTCGTGTTGGCTTGTGGTCTTAACCAACAGACTGGCGGTCTGACTCTGTGCTTGTCTGGCCGAAGCCATTGACGGCGGTGGTTACGGCTTTTCGCCTTTGCAACACTTTCGCCCTGGGATACCTTCGGGCGCGCCATGCGAACGCGGGCAGCGATTCTTTTTTTTCTTCTTTTTGCCGCTGCTCGTAGCGGCAGCGCCGTCGATTTCGAGACGCCAAAAAACCAGCCGATCGAGATCACTTCCACCGGCGAAACCCGCTACGAGAACGGTGTCGCCATCGCCCGTGATAATGTCGCGATTCATATTGGAGATACGGACATTTACGCTGACTCGGCGCGCTATGACTCGCAGCGGCATGAAGTTTCAGCTCAAGGTCATGTGCGAATTTATCGCGAAGACAAGCTCTATATTGCCGACCACGGAACTTACAATCTCGATACTAAGGAGATTCACGCTGAAACCCTCCGTTCTTCTTCGGAGCCGTACTTCGTGACCGGCGACAAACTTGTGAATTTCTCCGACGGCCACTCCATCGTCGAGAACGGCGATTTCACCACGGATGATTCGAGCGATCCGGATTTTCATTTCCACGCTCACAAGGTTCGGATTTACGAAAACGATCGCGTCGTTTTCCAGAATGTGACTTTTTATGTTGGGAAAATTCCTGTTTTTTGGTGGCCATATCTTTATCAATCGTTAAATGACGCTTTTAGCTTCAGCATTTCGCCCGCTTATCTCAGCTCCTGGGGGCCGTCGCTGCTGGGCGAAGTGACATTTCCAATCACCGAGAAAATTAAAGGGACCGTCCGCCTGGATTATCGGTTGCGACGGGGGCCAGCCATCGGCTTCGAGTCCGAGACAAACTACGGCAAAGACGAGAGCAGTTATTTTCGGCTCAAGACCTATTTCATAGACGATCAAAACCCGGAGTTGAATCGTACTTCGCTGCCGCGCGGAGCCATTGGCACCGCCCGTTATCGCGTAAGCGTGGAAGACCGGACGAATTTCACGAGCGACATCTCTGGCATCGTTGACATCACCAAACTAAGCGATGCATTCGTTATGCAGGATTTCTACCAGTCTGAATTCCGCATCAATCCCGTGCCGGACAATGTCATTGCAATAACTAAAACCGATCCAATCTATACTTTGACTGCGATCGCACGCTTTCAAGCCAACAGCTTCTTCGAGCAAACCGAGCGTCTTCCCGAAGTAGTGCTGGACGTCGCCCGTACTCCCATTTTCGGCAGTCCAATTTTTTATCAGGGCGAGACCGGGATTGCGGACCTTCATCGCAACTTCGCCCGCGGTTCCGGTTTCGAAGACTACGAAAGTTGGCGGATCGATAGTTTTCACCAATTACTTTACCCGAACACCTACTTCGGCTGGCTTAGCATTGTCCCGCGTGCCGGGTTTCGCGCCACCTACTACAACGAAACGCGAGATCTTGGCAAAACCTTGTTTGTGCCGAGCGATAATCCCCTCATTCCTGATTTTCTTTTGCCGGACCCGACCCTGGCCGAACCTCTTCACCTCGCAGGCGATAGAACACGAACGGTTTTCAACGCTGGGGTAGAAGCGTCCTTTAAGATCTCGCGCGAGTGGGAGGACGCCCAGAACAGCGCGCTCGGTCTGGATGGGTTGCGCCACGTTATTCAGCCGTTCACCAATTTTTCATGGGTTTCCGATTCCGGCGCTAATCCCGCGGCCATTTTACAATTCGATCGTTTCGAACCTTCGACGAAGCTACGGCCCATCGATTTTCCCGAGTTCACCTCCATCGATTCAATTGATCGTTGGACGATCTGGCGTCTCGGGGTGCGTAACCGGCTGGAGACGCGACGGGACGACAGTAACTTCACCTGGTTCGAGCTCGAAAGTTATTTCGATGTTAACTTCATCAATCCCTATGATCGCACGCCCTACTCGAATCTTTTCAATAAGATTCGTTTTACTCCGCTACCGTGGGCCTCGCTCGCAATTGATTCCCAGGTTCCCGCCTTTGATAAAGGATTTACCGAAGTCAATACCACCGTAACAGTGCAGCCGATGGCGAACTTGCAGATTAATCTCGGCCACCGCTACCTGAA
>QHPM01000288.1 GCA_003219095.1 Verrucomicrobiota bacterium | reverse complement strand
GACGACCGTGATTCTAGCGTGACCAAATGTTTATATCGTTCCGTTTCACTGCGGTCGTCCTTGTAATTGCATTCTTTGCGCTCTCGCCGCCATTAGCTGCGCAGTCGGTCGGCGAAAAAATTAAAAAGATTTTTTCCACTCCGACGCCAACTCCTACTCCGCATAAAAAGAAAAAATCGGCGACCACAAAAAAAGAATCGGCGTCGCCTTCGCCAACTCCGTCGAGAAAAAAGAAATCCGTCTCCCCATCGCCGGACGTGTCTCCGACTGCGAAACCAAAAAAGAAATCTTCGCCGACGCCCGAGGCGAGCGAAACGCCATCGCCAACAGCGGTGCCTTCTCTTTCACCAACCGCAACGGCCATTCCCGAAAAAGGAAAGCGTGGTGCGCCGAACGCCACGTTGTCACCAGAAGCAATCAGCGGCTTCGAAAATTATCCGTCAAAAGTGCAGCAGCTTCTCACTTCGGCGCTCGAACTCACGACCCGCAATTTGGATTACACGTACGGCTCAGCCGACCCAGCTAACGGCGGAATGGATTGCTCCGGCTTCGTCTATTTCGTGCTTAAACAAAACGGCGTGGAGGGCGTGCCGCGCGATTCCAGCGAGCAATACATCTGGCTGCGCCGGGCCGGAAGATTCGAGCCAGTGGTGAGTCAGAAAGATGGTTCCTTCGAATTCGATAATTTAAAACCGGGCGATTTGCTTTTCTGGACCGGGACTTATGCAATTCAACGCGATCCACCGATCACGCATGCCATGATTTATCTTGGGCGCGAGAAGAAAACCGGTACTCGGGTGATGGTGGGTGCGAGCGACGGACGGACGTACCAAAGTCAGCAGCGATTTGGAGTAAGCGTATTCGATTTCAAAATGCCGCGCGCGGACAAAGGTGAGATCGAGGACGGCAAGGTGCATCCGCGATTCGTTGGCTACGCTCACATTCCCGGATTGTAGAGCGCGCTACTTTTCGGTCATCCCGAGTTCAGTCGAGGGATCGCGTCGTGCAACCTTCAAGGATCCCGGCGGGATCCTTCGACGGCGAAAGCATTCGGGGCTCAGGATGACAAGGAAATGTAAGTCGTCGGATCGGGCATTCCCGCCTCGGAAAAACCCTTTCTGCGCAACAAACAGGAATCGCACTCGCCGCAGGCGCTGCCGTCTGGCGCGGGATCGTAGCAACTGGAAGTTAACGAGAAGTGGACGCCGAGCTTTGTCCCTTTGCGAATGATTTGCGCCTTTGTCATTGCCATCAAAGGCGCGTGAATCTGGTAACGAATTCCTTCGACGCCGGCTTTGGTTGCCACCTGCGCCAGTTTTTCAAATTGAGCGATGAATTCCGGCCGGCAATCAGGGTATCCACTGTAATCCAGCGCGTTCACCCCGATGAAAATATCCTGCGCGCCGATTACTTCGGCCCAAGCGAGGGCGTAGCTGAGGAAGATCGTATTCCGCGCCGGCACATAGGTAACCGGAATTCCGCTTGTCATCTCGTCTGCCGCACGATTTTTTGGGACATCCATCGTGTCGGTTAGGGCGGAACCGCCCAACGCCCGCAAATCGATTTCGAGGACGCGATGTTCACTTACGCCAAGTGATTTCGCGACCTTTTGAGCAGAGACAATTTCAATCTCATGGCGCTGCCCGTAACGAAAGGAAAGGGCGAAAACTTCATAGCCTTCCTCTTTCGCAGTCGCCAGCGTCGTCGCTGAGTCGAGACCGCCGCTCAGCAAAACAACCGCGCGTTTCATCTCCTGCCGGTAGGGCGACGCTCGGCGGAGCCGTCCCTCTTGGCCGGCTCGACGGAGTCTCGCCCTACCGACGGCCCCGGAAAACTCGCTCGAACCGTCAGCGCGATGCCACCGCGCGCAGAAAAGGAGGCAGCGATGTTCGCTTCACGCGGCGCGCAGGCGCGAATAAAATCATCGAGAATCCGGTTCGTAATCGCTTCATTGAACCCGCGCTCATTGCGAAATGAGGCCAGATAAAACTTTAGCGATTTGCTTTCGACACAAAGTTTGTCCGGAATGTAATCGATCTCGATTTTGGCGAAATCCGCCTGTCCAGTTACCGGACAAAGCGAAGTAAAATCCAATGTTTCAAAACGAATCCGGTAGTTGCGTCGGGCTGGATTTGGAAAAGTTTCCAATGTCGCCTCCGCGGGCGAGGCGGGAATGCGGGCCTCGCTCCGCCCGAGCAGGGTTAAGCGCGCTGATTTCGCTTTTTTCGCCACGCGCGATTATCGTGCGAAATCAGTGGTGTTCAAACTTGGCCCATCGCATGAAAAAGACGCAAACCGGCATTGCCAATCCCGCGGTCATCGATCTGTTTGGCGTCGATCAAAGAACCGGCGAAGTGTCGCTGGTGATGAACGAACCCCGCCCATGGGATGGGGGTGATGAGCAGCTGCATGAATTGCAGGAAAAATTCAATGCCTACGCGTCATTTATTCTTGATGGTGAGATGATGGAAGCGCATCCCGAACTTGTCGGTCGCAAAGCGCGGATCGAATTGCGCTGCCAACACATGCCGAACGAAGAGGCGCTGGGGTTGTTGCGGGCGATCCACGATCAGCTCGAGTTGCAAGCGCTCAACGTGGAAGTGGTGGTCGGTCATGGGTGCGGCGATCAATGTGGTTGTCATCCCGAGTGATAGTCGAGGGATCCCGCCGCGTTACCTTTCAGCTCGCGCTCCGCGATCCCGCGCTCTCGCCCGGATGACTGAATTTAATATTTCAAAAACGACGTCACCGGCGTCGGCACGAGCTTTTCACGCCCGTGCAGAAACTCAAGCTCGATTAGGAAGATCGCTTCGGTTAAATCTCCGCCAATCTTCTTGATCAGGGTTGCGGCGGAAGCGCTGGTCCCACCGGTGGCAAGCAAATCGTCGATCAAGACAATTCTTTCGCCGCGCTCGATCGCATCGATGTGCAACTCCATTTCGGCCTCGCCGTACTCGAGCGAGTATCTCGCACTTTCGGTCCGGTAGGGGAGACGTCCCTTTTTGCGCAATGGGACGAAGCCGATGCCAAGCTCGTAGGCGACCGCGGAACCAAAAAGAAACCCGCGCGCATCGATGCCGACGATTTTATCGATTCTCTTGTCGTGCAGTTGACGCAGAAAAATATCGACCGAAGAACGGAAAAGCGCGCCGTCTTTCAAAATCGGCGTGATGTCCTTAAAAATAATTCCGGCTTTGGGAAAATCGGGCACATCCCGTACGGCTGCGCGTAGTTTCGAAAGCGTGTCCCGAGCCATGGCGGGCCGATGCTAGCTCCTTGTGCGGAAAGGTCAAACGCCGTCGACCTGGTTGCGAATCGGGGGGCCTGCTTTTACTCTGGTGCACGATGGATCGGCAGCTTCTGATTTTCGCGGCGATTTGTTATTTGGCAGCGGTGATCAGGACCATTGTTTCGTTCCGGGCGCGCATCTTTCGACGGAGCCGGTTTGTTTTCCTAACAATCGTGCTTGGGTTCCTTTTACAAACTGCATTTCTCTTCCTTCGCGGACACGCTCTCGGCAGTTGTCCGATTACGAATCTATTTGAAGTACTGGTTTTTCTGGCCTGGTCGATCGCCCTTATTTACGTGTTGATTGGAACCACCTACCGCCTCTCGCTCATGGGCGCGTTTACAGCGCCGCTCGTTTTTCTCCTGCAAGTGGCCGCTTTGCTGGCACCGATCGATATACCACGCGCTTCCCCGATTGCTCCAAATCCGTGGTTGGAGTTTCACGCCTCGATTTCGATCGTCGCCTATGGGGCGTTCGCACTCGCGTGCGTCGCCGGGGCTATGTATCTGGTACAGGAACGGCAGCTCAAGACCCACCAGTTGCACTCAATTTTTTATCACTTGCCACCGCTGCCCAATCTCTTTTCCGCGATGACACGGCTGCTTTGGTTCGGTTTTATTCTCTATAGCGCGGGGCTGATCAGCGGATTTTTTGTGAACGAACCACTGCCGTGGACCAAGATTGTCTTGGCGATTGCGATATGGATTTTGTACGGCGCAATTTTGCAGGGACGCTATTTGCGGTGGATGGCGCCGCGGCGGATTGCTACTCTCTGCGTGATTGCGTTTGCCGTTGCGCTGTCACTCCTCTGGAGCATCGAATTTGTCGGTCATCGCGCATGAACTTTTTTTGCTTTGGTCTCAACCATCGCACTGCCCCCATTGCAGCGCGCGAGCGGTTTGTCGGTCATACCCGATCGAAAGCATTGTTGCGCGATCTGGGCTGCCGTGAAGTCCTGTTACTCACGACCTGTAATCGGGTGGAAATTTACGCCGCTGCGGACGCCAGTATTGCGAGCGAAGAAATTGCGCAATCCCTGCGCATCGATGGCGGAACGAGCACGAAAAACGATTTGGAAGCATTCTATCGCAAGGAAAATGCGGAATGCGCACGCCATCTTTTTCGCGTCGCGGCAGGACTTGATTCGATGGTGGTGGGCGAAACCGAAATCCTCGGCCAGGCCAAGCGCGCTTACGCAGAGGCGCATGCGAGCGGTAATGCCGGTCCGCTATTGCATCGGCTTTGTCAGCGTGCTTTTCGGGCGGCGAAACAAGTCCGCTCAAAGACGCAGATTACGCGTGGGCCGGTTTCGGTAGGTTCGGTGGCGGTGGATTTGGCAGAGAAGATTTTTGGTGATTTGCGAGGGCGAAAAGTTTTGGTACTGGGAGCGGGGGAAACCAGTGAGAAAACGTTGCGGGCGCTCGCTTCTCGCGGGGTTTCAGATCTCCGCGTGAGTAATCGTACGCCGGCGCGCGCGGAAGAGCTGGCGAGCGAGTTGGAAGGAATCGCGGTGCCGTTTGCGACCTGGCTCGAACAGTGTCGCGAGATTGATATTCTGATCTCATCGACGGCGGCGGAGACGCACCTCCTGACTCCGCGGTTGCTTGTTCCAATTTTACGCGACCGGACCGATCGCCCGCTTTTTATCATCGATATTGCTGTGCCCCGGGACGTCGCCCCGGAAGTGAACGATTTCGACGGCGTTTATCTCTACGACATTGATTCCTTGCGAGAGATTGCCAGCGAATCACGCGAGCTTCGCCGGCAGCAACTGGCCGCCGCCGAAGCGATCATCGAGGAGCATGTCGCGGATTTTCAAAAACATCTGGGGTTGTCTCAGTCCGGAACGCGATCAACGAAGGAATGCCCGACCCGTGTGAGCGGAGAATTGCGGACATCCGAACTGTAGCGACGCTTCGTGAGCGTCGAAAAGTCATCGAGAAGCGGTCTTCAAGAAACGCCAGGACAGGAAATAGTTCTCGGCACTCGCGGAAGTGAATTGGCGTTGGCGCAAACGCGAATGGTTGAGGAGGCGCTGGCTCGGACCCGGCCTTCACTTAAGATTGCAATCGAAATCATTCGTACCACAGGTGACCAGCACGTCATCCCGAGCAAAGCCGAGGGATCGCGCCGCGAAAGCTTTAAGGTAACTTCCACGGGATCCCTCGACTTCGCTCGGGATGAGCCCACTGCCGGACGCAAAGGAATTTTTACGGCCGAGTTGGAGCGCGCGCTGAAGGAAAAGCGCATTGATGTCGCGGTGCATAGCGCGAAGGATTTGCCCAGCGAAATCGAGGAGGCACTTACGATCGCAGCGGTTTTGCCCCGTGGCGCGGTGGAAGATTTGTTGCTGAGGAAAAGCGCGGCGCCAACACTGGTCACGATCATTGCGACCGGAAGTGTGCGACGACAAAGGCAAGTGCGCTGGATCAATCCTGCCGCGCGCGTCGTAGAGCTGCGCGGAAATGTGCCAACCCGTTTGCGTAAATTCATCGAAAGCGACTGGGACGCGATTATTCTGGCGCGTGCGGGTCTCGAACGGCTTGGATTCATGCCGCCGAAGTTTGAATTTCAAGGCCAGAAGCTTTTTGCCGAAATACTGCCGCTAGAAAATTTTGTGTCGGCTGGCGGTCAGGGCGTCATTGCTTTGCAAACACGCGCAGCCGATTTGGCCGTGCGCGAAATTGTGTCCTCCATTGACGACAACGAGACGCATCTTTGTTTACGAGCGGAGCGCGAATTTTTGCGATTACTCCAAGGTGATTGCGATTTGCCGGTGGGCGTGCACGCTCGATTTATGAGCGGCATAATGGAATTGCAGGCACAGGTTTTTGGCGATGCACCGGCGCCGAAAATTGCGAGTGGGCGAGGACACGATCCGGAGGAATTAGCGAGGGAGGTTTTTAGAAAGCTCGAGCATGAGCGGGAGTAGGAGTAACGAGGGAAAATGTTTTCTGGTCGGAGCGGGGCCGGGCGATCTCGGACTGGTGACGCTGCGTGCGAAAGAGTTGCTGGAGCACGCCGACGTTATTGTTTACGACGCGCTCGCCAATCCGGAAATGCTGGGCTGGGCCCCGGTTGACACCGAAATCATTTTCGTCGGAAAGCGCGCCGGCGAAAAAACTCTTTCGCAGGATGAAATCAACGCGCTTCTAATCGAAAAATCGCGCATCGGAAAGAAGGTAGTCCGATTGAAGGGAGGTGATCCGTTTGTTTTCGGACGCGGGGGCGAAGAAGCTCAAGCGCTGGCCGCGGCTGGAATTGATTTCGAAATTGTCCCGGGAATCACATCCGCCATCGCGGTGCCCGCATATGCCGGAATTCCGATAACTCATCGCGAGCAGAATTCACACGTCACTTTTTTCACCGGCCATGAGGATCCGGCGAAGAATGAAAGCGCGATTGACTTCGATGCACTGGGGAAGTTGGGGGGCACGCAAGTGATGTTAATGGGAGTGGATCGATTGGCGGCGATAACCCGCGAAATGCTGGCGCACGGCAGCCGAAAGAACCTGCCGGTAGCGCTCATCCGTCTCGGCACGGGAGGACAACAAAGAACCATTGTTGGCACTCTCGAAAACATCGCAGAGCGAGCGAGCGCAGCGGGCTTCGAAGCCCCGGCCGTCGCAATTTTCGGTGACGTCGTTTCCTTGCGGAAAGATTTAAACTGGTTCGAAAAACGTCCGCTTTTCGGTAAGCGGATCGTGGTCACGCGCACGCGCAAACAGGCAAGCGAGTTGAGCTCAGAATTGCGCGTTCTGGGAGCGGATGTCATCCAGTTGCCAACCATCCGGATCGAGCCGCCGAGTGATCTTCGCGAATTCGCCGAACTGGTGCAGGCTGCGCATTCCTACGACTGGATCGTTTTCACCAGCCCTAACGGAGTCGACGCCTTTTTTGAGATTTTCTTCAAACTTTATGACGACGCGCGAGAGATCGGCGCCGCAAAAATCGCGGCCATCGGGCCGACGACGGCACAAAGAGTGAAGGATCTCCACCTTCATGTCGATTTGCAACCGGAAGAGTTCGTGGCGGAAGGCGTGGTGAAGGAATTTGGAAAAGGGGGTGGGGTTGAGAATCTGAGGATTCTGATCGCCCGGGCAGAGAAGGCGCGGGACTTGCTCCCGAAAGAGCTGAGCGGCATGGGTGCGATTGTGGACGAAGCGTTTGCTTATCAAACCGTTCCGGAAACGCGTGATGTGACCGGGGCGCGCCGCCGTTTTTCAACCGAAGGAGCCGATCTCATCACCTTTACCAGCTCATCGACAGTGGAAAAATTTCTCGATTTGAAATTGCCCTGGCCGGCTGGGATGAAAGTGGCCAGCATCGGCCCAATCACATCAGCGACGGCGCGTGAGCGCGGATTGAGCGTGGACGTGGAGGCGAAGCGACACGATGTCGCGGGCTTAATCGAGGCGATTCGGAAATTTTACGGGGCTTGATCGATGCCCGACGATTTCGCCAGCACGATGCAGGAACTCAGCGCTGCGGCAACGCTGGCGAGTGACCAAACACGAAGCAATGACTTCGCTTCGCTGCTGCGCGAATTCCGCGCCGTAAGCCAAAGCGTGCAAAGTCTGGAATCAGCCCTAACTCGTCGGGTCGAGAATATTGCCTCGATCATCTTGCCGGCACACGCCACTGAGGCAGCGGCTCAGTTTCAGAAAATCGAAGAGGGCCTCGATGCTATCCGCGCGAGCGAATCAGTAAACCATCGCTTGTTCGATTCCTTGCACGAAGAGTTGTTAAAATATCGCGACAATTTTCTCTACGAATCACTGCAGAAGCCATTCGTTCGCGATCTGATCGAGTTATACGACGATCTTACTGCTCTCGCGACCCAGCTTAAGACCGCCTCCGAGGAACGGAAATCGGAACGACTGAAACGCTGGCGGGATAATCTGGCAAACGCGATCCACAGCCTGTTAGAGGTATTTCACCGCTTGGAAGTGACCGAAGTAGAGCCGAAAGAATTTGTGGATCTTGCGATGCATCGCGTCGTCACCTATGAGGCGACGAAACGCGCTAAAGACGACGGGCGCATTGTAACGCGAGTCAAACGCGGCTTTATCTGGCGAGGAAATGTCCTCCGGCCCGAAGAGGTAATCGCGTTGCGTTGTCAATGAGGGCGGATCGTATCTCCATTTCGCTGGCTCCGCTGGTCCCTTTAGTGAACACCAGCAATTCCCAGGGCAGCGCGGCACGGAAGTTGCACCTAAAGGGTGCGGGCGAATCGGCCCAAGTGACTTCTCCAAAAATGAACCAACGAAAAGCAGTCGGCATCGATCTTGGCACAACCTTCTCGGCTGTAGCCCATATCGACGCTTACGGTAAGCCTCAAATTATTCCGAACACGGAAAGCGAGCGCATCACCCCTTCAGTGATCTTGTTTGACGGCTCGAATGTGATC
>QHPM01000150.1 GCA_003219095.1 Verrucomicrobiota bacterium | reverse complement strand
TCCGGCGCAGCTAACCCTTTATCGCTTTCCTCGGTGCGCCTGATTCCCTGTGGAGTCAGATCGAATATCCAGGACAAGATGAGTGCGACCGGAAACCCCAGCACCAGCACAATCACGACCAGGCGTACTGCCCAATTTGGAATTTCGAAGAATGGAAAAACTTGGGTCGCGATTTGAATTAGCAACCAGCCGGCGACCGCGTAGGCAATGGCAACGCGATAGACTTTGCGCCGCTTCAGTTCGACAAAAAACGATTTCACAGGATCAGCTCCAGAATTCCGTCATTACAAACTATCTCATCACCAGCAAGTGAAGGGTTGCGAACTAATGCGATTGATGAAATACGAGCGAGCATGGCCAGGTCTGGCGGAACCGATCCGCAACATACATCTGCCTTCATCGCCGGAGTTGCATCCTTCGCGACGTGGGGACTGGTGCCGATTTATTGGAAATTGCTTACCAAAGTTCCTGCGCTGGAAATTCTCGCGCACCGCTTCGTCTGGACGATTGTCTTTCTCGGCCTCTTGCTCACCTGGCAACAGCGCTGGGACGAAGTCATCGGCAACATTCATTCGCGGCGCAGCGCACTTTTTTGTTTCGGCAGCGGCGTCATGGTTGGCTTAAACTGGTTGCTCTTCATTTGGGCGGTCAACATCGGTCACGTTCTCGAAACCAGTCTCGGCTATTTCATGACCCCCCTCGTGAACGTCCTGCTTGGCGCCATCATTTTGCGCGAGCGACTCAGCGCCTGGCAGTTTGCCTCCATTCTCATTGCTTTCGTTGCCGTCTGTATTCTCGCCCTTGGCTACGGCCATTTCCCGTGGATCGCGGTGGGGCTTTGCAGCAGTTTCGGGCTCTACGGATTGTTGCGGAAACAGTCGGGTACCCGTGCGATTCCTGGGCTGTTTTTGGAAACGCTGTTTCTCCTGCCGCTGGCCCTAATTAATCTTGTCCTGCTCTCCAGCCGTGGCGCGCTGACCTTCGGGCCTTCACATCTCTCCCTTTCCGCCATTCTAACGACTACCGGGATCGTGACCGCCGTGCCGCTGGTCTGGTTCGGCTACGCTGCGCGACATTTACGATTAGTCACGATCGGCTTTCTTCAGTATCTCTCGCCCTGCATCAGTTTCATTCTTGGTCTTTTTGTTTATCACGAGACATTCACCCGCCAACATTTCATTACCTTTCTCCTCATCTGGTTAGCTCTTGTTATCGTCTCGGCCGACGCGGTTGTGCGCTGGCGCGCGACTAAACGCGTGGCCGCGGAAGCGCCTGCAGAGTTGCCCCTAATCGAACCTGGGATCTGAGAACTACCTAAATAACGGTCGCAACACGACAACGTTTTGTTGTCCGAAATTTGTAGCCGGGATCGGTGATCCCGGTGAAATTGAAATGCCGTTTCAGCTGAATTGCCGGCATCCATGATGCCGGTATTTCTGAAGAAGGCCTCTTTTATCGAGAAGTGATGCTCTCGGGCGTGGTTTTGGCGACGGGCTGTTCAGCTGGATCGACGCCGTATCCCTTTGTTTTATTCGTGGGAGGTCGAACGGCGAGGGCGATTGCGAATATCTCGCTTTGCTTGAGAAAAAGAAGTGACGGACGTGCCTGGCTTCTGATTCAATTGCGTTTAATCTCGATCCGATGAACGGCGGCCGAATCACTAGCGAGGAAAAATCGACGCTCAGTATGTATATTGGCGTCATCATCGCGACTGTGCTCGCCACCGCGGCGATCTACTTCTTTTTTCTCGCGCACCAAAGAACAAAAGAGGTCACAGGCTTCGATCCGAACCGGCCCGTGGCGAGTGACGTGGCTTTAAAACACCGATTAAAGGCGGACCAGTATTTTGTTGTGCGCGAGAATGGCACAGAGACCGCCTTCCAAAATGAGTTCTGGAACAACGAGCGCCCGGGCATTTACGTCGATGTCATCACTGGCGAACCACTCTTCACTTCGCTCGATAAATTCGATGGCGGGACGGGCCGGCCCACCTTTACCAAACCGATCTCGAAAGATCTCCTCGTCGAAAAACCGGACACCTCTCGGGACATGCAGCGGACCGAGGTCCGCGCCAAACGCAGCGATGCCCACCTCGGTCATCTCTTTGCCGACCCGACTTCGCCGACTGGCCAACGCTACGCCGTCAACTCGGCCGCCTTCCATTTCGTTCCAATAGAAAGAATGAAAGACGAAGGCTACGAAGCGTTTCTGCCACTTTTGGAGAAGAAGTAGCGTCGAGCGGGTTCCTCGCCCGCCGAGACCACCGGTCCCGGGCACAAGACTCCAACGAAGGACGTTGCTGGAAATCGCGTCCCTCTCATCGTATTGTCGGGTGCAGAATTTTGAAACAGGACGACATCGAATACGCGATTGAGAATACGCAAGTTATTCTCGCCCCGGAACGGCAGATCGCGACCTTTGGCAACACCAGCTTTGAGTTTCATCTCATCACCGAGCTGATGGACAGAGTCGATCAGGTTCGCATTCGTACTGGCCGGATCGAAGCCGAACGTCCGAAAATTCTTAGCCCGGAATATTTTTGCCGAATGATGCTGGAAGGTTTCGGTGAGAAAGCGCAAGAGTACGTGGAACGGCTACGCGAACAGGCGCGCCAGATCGCGGTGTTGCGCTACGGGTTTCAATTTCGCAAATCTGGCGTCACGGAAAAAACCGTGAGCGCCTCACTACAGTCGGTCATCGATCACACCCGGCGGGCGGTGGAGAACGCCGGGGATACAACCGGCGCGATCATTCACGGGGTGGATGAAGCGTGGGAGGTTTGTCTACTAAAGTTCACCATCGAGATGATCGAGCGCTCCGCCGGCGAAAACATCGGCGACTTCAAACGGCGCGGTTTGATTTAATCTGGGGAGCGCGCGCGTCTCGCGTGCTGGCGATGGCGTCTCGGCCGTCGCGTTCGTCATCCCGAGATGCGGAGACGTCGAGGGACCTCACGAGTGGAGATTGACTGAGCAAACCAAGCTTGTGTGACCCACGACCATTTGTGAGGTCCCAGGGTGACAGAAAGCGAAAGAGCTTTTCTCGGAATAGACGGTCGTGATCGGGACAGACGCGACGCGGTGGCCCTTTCTGCTCGCGATGATAAGCATTTCGGTCTCGTATTCGAACCGGCTGGCGCCGCTCAGAACTTCCGGAATGATGTCGCGATGCAACATGCGAAAGCCGCATTGCGTATCCGGAATCTGCTGGCCGCAGATGCGACTGATTCTTCCGCTCATGTAACGGTTCACGATCCGTCGGACGAAAGGCATCGTGGTGGTGTCGTTCATGCGTGAGCCGATGAAAATTTGTGCGTCTGATGCCGCCACCGCAGCCTCTACAAAACGCGAAATTTCTTCCGGCAAATGCTGACCATCAGCGTCGAGCAACACCACATATTCGCTGCCGCGTTCGAGCCAATAACGCAACCCGGTTTTGATCGATTCACCTTTGCCGCGGTTTTGCGGGTGAACAACCACATCGACTCCAGTGGATCGCGCTCGTTCCGCGGTCGCGTCAGTTGATCCGTCATCGACCACGAGAACATGTTCCAACTGGGCGCGTGCGCGCCGCGCTACTTCACCAACGTGTTTCTCTTCCTGATACGCAGGAATCACCGCCGCGATTCGCGCACGATCGCGTTCCATTATTAGCGAACGACAGGATGAAAATCAGCCGCGTGATAGGAACTGCGCACGAGCGGGCCTGAGGCGACGTGTTCGAATCCCTTTTTGCGCGCAATCTCGCCGAAGAATTCGAATTGGGCGGGCGTGATGTATTCAACTACCGGCAAATGTTTCGGAGTCGGGCGCAGATATTGGCCCATGGTCAAAACCTGCACCCCTACGTCGCGCAAATCATCCATCGTTTGAAATAACTCCGGCTCGGTCTCACCCAGCCCAAGCATGACGCCGCTTTTCGTCACCACTTGCGGCGAAAGCGCTTTCGCACGCTTCAAAACCCGCAGGGAAGTCCGGTACTTCGCGCGCGAACGCACCATCGGTGTCAGACGCTCGACCGTTTCCATGTTGTGATTGTAAATATCGGGCGCGGCGTCGAGCACGATCTGGATACACCAATCCTGAGCATGAAAATCGGGGACTAACACTTCGATAACGATTTTCGGATCCATTTCGCGAATGGCGTTGATGGTACGCGCGAAATGGTCGGCGCCGCCATCCTTTAGATCGTCGCGCGCGACCGCGGTGATGACGACATGTTTTAATTTCATCCGGCGCACGGCTTCGGCCACGCGCGCCGGCTCATCTTCTTCCAGGGCAAACGGTTTCGCCGTCGTGACCGCGCAAAATCCGCAGGCGCGGGTGCAGCGATCACCCGCGATCATCATTGTCGCCGTGCCCTGGCTCCAGCACTCCCAGCGATTCGGGCATTGCGCGCTTTCGCAAACCGTGTGCAATCGCAAATCGGAAATCAGCGCTTTAGTAGAGAAGAAAACCGGATTCGATGGCAGCCGCACTTTTATCCAGGGCGGTTTTTGCGCCTGATGCAAGGAGGGATCGATTTTGTTCGCGCAAGACAACGAAGAAAAGTTACAACGTTAAAAAGGTTACAAAAGTTAAATTGCGGCCGCCACTACAGACGAGGTCATCACGCTCGCCAGGGTGCCAGGGTCTTAACTATCGTTGCTATTCTGCGGCATCTCTGTGGTGGCACGCGTGTCGCGTGCAAAGCGTTGCAAACTGCCACGCGCTTCATTGCAGCCGACACGGCTGCCGCTACAGGATCTACGTTTTAACGATTTAACAATTAGAGC
>QHPM01000287.1 GCA_003219095.1 Verrucomicrobiota bacterium | reverse complement strand
GGCGGCAATTTTCATTTCCAGCGCGTGAACGTGTTTTTCTTTTTCGCGCTTCTCCCGGGCGATGGCATTGCGCGCCTCCGCTTGCAACCGTTTTTGTGCTTTCTCTTGGCGCACGCTGCCAGCTCTTCGGGCGGAGTTGTCGGTTATCGGTTGTCGATTATGTGGACTAGAGCCGGCAGTGAGCGCCGTTCGGGCCGAGATGGCCTTCGATTTATCCAGATAGTACTGGTAGTTGCCGGGATAAAATGTGAGCCGACCTCCGGTCCGATCCGGACTGGCGGTCCGAGCCGGACTGGCGGCAATGTGCAGAACGCTCGATGCAATCGCGCGGATGAAATGCACGTCGTGGCTAATAAAGATGAGGGTCCCATGATATTGCTTGAGCGCGCCGACGAGTGCGTCGATCGAGCCAATATCCAAATGCGTCGTCGGCTCATCCATGAGCAAGAGATTGGGGGGATCGAGCAAAAATTTAACCAGCGCCAAACGCGATTTTTCTCCGCCGCTTAGCACGGCGACCGACTTAAAAACATCATCACCGCGAAAAAGAAATGATCCGAGGACGGTGCGCGCGATCTGCGCCGACACCGGATTGGGCGCGTCTAACGCGCTCTCAAGGACAGTGTGTTTCGCATTGAGCACGTCGATTCGGGTTTGCGAGAAATAGCCGACGCGAACATTATGGCCTGGTTCGCGCGTGCCCTGTTGCACCGGCAGCACTCCCCCGAGCAATTTGAGAAGAGTAGATTTGCCCGCGCCATTCGGTCCGACCAGGACGGTCCGCTGCCCGCGCTCGGCATGAAAGTTCAGGCCGCGATAAACGACAACATCGCCATAAGCATGATCGACATCTTTCAGCGCGATGATGCGCAGACCACTGCGGGGCGGCTGCGGAAAATGGAACTTGATCGTTTTCCCAGGCGCCGTCGGGGCGGCAATTTTTTCCATGCGATCGATCTGCTTGAGCTTGCTTTGCGCTTGTGACGCTTAGCTCGCCTTGGCGCGGAAGCGGTCGGCGAATAATTGGAGCGACGCGATTTCCTTCTGCTGATTTTTGTAAGCTGAGAGCTGTTGCACTTCACGCGCAGCTTTCTCATCGACGTAGTTATCCCAGTTGCCGCGATAACGGACCAGCTTCGCATGCGCGATCTCGACAATGCTGCCCACTAATTGATTCAGAAATTCGCGATCGTGCGAGATCATGACAATCGCGCCCGGGTAACTTTTCAGAAATTCCTGGAACCATTGGAGCGATTCAAGATCGAGATGGTTGGTCGGCTCGTCGAGCAGAAGAAGGTCGGGCTCCATCACCAGAAGCCGTGCCAGATGCGCGCGCATGATCCAGCCACCGCTCATGGTTCGCGCAGGTCGATCGAAATCGCTTTCGCGAAAAGCGAGTCCGGCGAGAACTCGCTTCGCCTTCGGTTCGAGTTGCCAGCCGCCGTGCTGGTCGAAAATGTGCAAGGCGCGATTATAGCCCGCGTCATCCGAGCCATTTCCCGACTCGTGTTGTTTGATGACTTTCTGCGCAGCGGCGAGCTCCGGTGTTGCAGCCAAAGTCAGCTCGAGGACGGTTTCATGCTGCGTGGTCGCCGTTTCTTGTGGAAGGAATCCAATCGTCGCGCTTTTCTCGAAGACGATCTGGCCGCTGTCGGGCGAGACCTCGCCCAGGATCAGCGAAAACAATGTTGATTTGCCGGCGCCATTTGGCCCGACTAATCCGATGCGGTCTCCCCGATTGACCTGAAGTGAGACATCATCAAAGAGGATGCGACCGCTAAACGATTTGCTGAGCTGAGAGACGGTAAGCATTAAGAGAACACGAAGTGTTCACGTGTCCTGTGCGCGGCGCAACTCGGCTGGCAATGGTTTTAATGCTGGGGAGCGCAGGCTGCTAGCGTGTAGTTGCGAGCAACATCTTTGCGCAGCGAACAACAACTCGAAGAGACCGTCTCGGCAAGCTGCCGAGACGAGCGGGCTAGTAGCCTATGCTCCCCAGCCGAAATATCGCGCAAGGGGACTGTTCGATCCGTCTAATCCGCAGTCCTGCCTTCCCATTCCTGGCCCGACGGATAGGGTTAAGAAGCGCGGACAAAGCCGTTCACTTCTTCAGCGAATTGTTCGAGCGTAGTCGGGTCGGGTGCGGGAGCGTAGCGTAACGCAATATAGGCCTTCGCGATGCGGCGGATCCGATCGGATTCGTCAGGCAACAGACGAGTTGCTCGACGCGAGAAATCAAAAGGTCCTTCCGATGGGTTGCGTGGAGCTCCAAGCCTGGCCGCCTTCCGGCAAAAGCTTTCGTACATAATTTTGAGGCGGTCGCCGCAGGGGCGAGTACGCAAATGTGTCCATGCCGCGTAAAGGGCAAGCAGCAGCGCGATCGCGATGACTACGGTACCAACAATGAGAAAGATCTGTCTATGGCTGGGTATTCCGATGGAAGCGAAAAATGATTCTTGTTCGTCGCCATCGAAGCTAAGGACTCGAGTATCCCAGGCATAACTAAGCGTTTGCCAGCCAAGTCGGGCCCTGTCGAATGCGGGCCAACGTGCCAGCTCTCTCGCGAGTACGCTCTGAGTATTATCCAGATGACCAGCAGCAGCGCCGCGTCTTTCCAGAAAAGAGTTGAATCCCAAATTTACGCGATCGGGAGCGACGGCCGCAGTGGGATCGATTCTTTGCCATCCGCTGTCCGGGAACCAGACTTCGCACCAGGCATGGGCATCGGCTTGTCGCACGAGAAAGAAGTGCCCAATCTCGTTATACTCGCCGCCCAGGTAACCCGTAACGACGCGCGCTGGAATTCCGGCCAGCCGCATTAAGGTCGCGAAGCTGGCGGCGTAGTGCTCGCAAAATCCAAGGCGGCGATGAAAAAGGAATTCATCAAGATCGTTCTTTCCGTATTCGCCTGGCGAAAGCGAATAGTGAAAGCCCTGGGTGCGAAAAAACTCGAGCGCTTTGTTTACGATCGCACGTGGTTCGGCTTTTTCGGCCGACCAGGACTGCGCCAGCGCGCGCACCGCTGGACTGATGGCGGTGGGTACCTCGAGCAAAGGCTCGCGTTCGCGGGAATGAAGCCGGTTGTTCGGAATTTCCGGATAAGATATAACTTCGTATCGGCGCGGTTTGTGAATCGGTTGATTACTCCACAAATAATTTCCCGGCGCGAGCGTCGCACCAGAAGGCGAATTTACCGGCCGATCCAGCGCGAACATCCAGCGCGCGTCATGCGCCTCGATCGTAATCCATTGTCGAATTGCTTGCCCGTGGGGCGTGCCTTGGCTGGTTCGGGGCAGTGCCGCAGGAGCATTTGGCGCCGCCCACTCCAAACCTTCCCCGTGCCACATCACGAGACCGCGCCAGTACATCGCGCTGAGAGGAGGGATTTTGCCATCGGGAAACTCGGCGCGGAAAGCGACCTCCGAAGAATTAGCCAAAAAGGAAACGCTCCCGGGTGAGAGGCGGTCGGAGAAGCCAGTCGACGCTTCGCGCTGCGGCGCGATCTGAAATCGGAACCCAGTACTAAGGCGCGGAAAGAAAAGGAACAGCAGAATAATAAGGGGCGCGGCTTGAGCGAGAAGTTTACCAGCGGTGCGAACCGGTGACCAAAAGGCGGATAATGGCCCGCGATGAAACTGGATGAGCGCGACGAGCAGCAGGGTAAACGCGATAAGCAGACAGAGTGCAATCGCGAGATTCTGCGAGAGGAAAAATCCGCAGAGGCAAAGAATCCACGCCACCATAATCATGATGTGAAACTCGCGCGCGGTGTGGGCCTCCAAAATCTTGACCGACGTCAACATGACAATGAGGGAAACGCCGGGCTCCATCCCTCTGATCGAGCCGTAGCTGAAGAAAAGGAGGGACAGGATCAGGGCTACGAGAACCAATTTCCAAACCAGGGAGCGGAGACGATAACCCTTCGGTTCCATCCAGAACTTCGCGGCCAGCGCGATTAGAAACAGCAATGGCACCCAGGACGGAAGGGTCCCAAACATTGGCGGCAATGTGAAAAGCAAGGCCGCTGCCAGCCACAAAAGCGGTCGTCGCGGGATGCGTGTATCCTGTTTTCGAACTACCTTCATTGGAACAGGGCCAGTGTGCGCAAGCAGTGATGGAAATGCGGCTCGCCCAGTGACGGCGGGATTTCAATCGCGGGCAGACGCAGTCCGTAAGGACGTCGCGCACGTTCCGCCTCAATTACCCAGAGCGTGAGTTGCGAAAGCCGCGCTTCGAGATCGCCGAACCGCATCGCGGCAAGGTCGAGATACAGCAGGCCGTCCGATTCGGCCGTAAATTGTTTTGTCATCAACGCCTGTCCGCGCGCGACCGCCTTCCAGTCGATGTGTCGTTGGGATTCTCCCCGCACATACGCGCGCACGCCGGCGAAATCGTCACCCTCGCCAAGCTCTCTCTGTGAACTGCGCTGCCCCGAACGCACAGTCTCGGCCGGAAGGCGTTGATCGCCGGCCGGCTTTGGATAAACAACATAACGCTGCGGACTCGGAAGTTGTTTCAGTACTCGCAAAAAACCGAGCGGATAGACACTGCTTAGGTGCAGTCTCCCGATCTCATGCTCACCCCGGGTCGCCGCAGGAAATCGAAGGACGGTTCGGGCGGCTTTGCCGGGGGGAATTTCGTCGATGCGTTTGCGGGCGTCGCCCAAATCCGGCAGCGTGAGAGCAATTCCGTATCGAGTGGCGCGAGATTCATTCGTGACCTCAACTGGCAGCGAAATCTCCTGACCGGCGAATGCCGGTTTGATTGATTCGGCCGTTGCTTGCAAGCCGCCCAGATTCAAAAGCGTGCGCGGAATTGAAACCAGAAAAACGCCCATAAGCGCAAATAAGAGCAAATATGACGCGGCGTTATTTTGACTGGAGGCAGCGTACCAGATTGCGGCCAGCACGAACAGCAGGCCAGCGAAGCTTCTGGTAGAAGTGAGTGGAAAACCGCTTTTGGAAGATCCGCCTTGCCTCATGGCACCGGCACGCTGTTCAACAGAGCATCGGCAAACGTGCGACCGCTTTGCCCGGACTGCTCGATATCGTGTCCCAGGCGATGAGCCATGACGGGAATTCCCACCGCTTGAATGTCTTCGGGCAGTACCATCTCGCGTCCGTTCATCATTGCCCAGGCCTGCGAAGCATGAAGCAGGGCCAGCCCCGCGCGCGGAGACAAACCGCTACGATGGCGCTGCCGCGAAGCGTCCAGCAAATCCTGGAGATAATCGAGCAGCGCCGACGAGGTATGAATCGTCCGGACTCTTGCTTGAATATCGAGCAATGTTTCCGCGCCAAAAATCGGATGCAATTCCTTGAGCATCTCGCGACGATCCATCCCGAGAAGCATCGCCCGCTCGCTCGCGCGGTCCGGCACACCGAGCTCGATCCGCATTAGAAACCGATCCAACTGCGATTCGGGCAGCGGAAAGGTTCCGACTTGATATTGCGGATTCTGTGTCGCGATGACAAAAAACGGCTGCGGCAATTCGTAAGTGACGCCATCGGCTGAGATCTGATGTTCTTCCATCGCTTCGAGCAATGCGCTTTGTGTCTTGGCGGTGGCGCGGTTCACTTCATCGATCAGCACCACTTGCGAAAAGAGCGGGCCCTGATGAAATACGAAACGCTGTTCGTTCCGATCAAAAATTGAATTACCAAGGATGTCGGCGGGGAGAAGGTCGCTGGTGAATTGGATACGCTGAAAGACGAGGCCGAGTGAACGGGCCAACGCCTGGGACAGTGTCGTCTTACCCACTCCCGGGATGTCTTCAATTAGGAGATGACCACGCGCGAGGAGACAGGCGACCGCGAGCTTTACCGCTTCGGTTTTGCCAACGATGACCTCGCAAATCTGGCTGGTGAACGCGGCAATCTGTTTCTTTGTGTCGAAACGAATTTCCGGGTCGCGTTCATGCGCGAGCAGGGTGGAATGCATAGGACGCCCGATAAATGATCGTTGGTGCAGCAAGTCTTGTGCGGATTTTTCGTCCATTTCCCGGGGAATATACGTCGAAATGTAGTACTTGCTCGCGGCTGCGCAGGGCGTCGTCTTAGCAGTGAAGTTTTCGCCAGCACGATTGGCAGGGCGAGACTGCGTCGAACCAGAAAGCCTCGCCTGATTGAGAATTCAGCGTGGCTCCGCAGAGCGTTGCCCTACCAGAAACCGTGACGGGCGCAATTGGTAGGGCGAGACTCACCCGTAAGAAAAGAGATAGCCGCTCCCACCTAGGCCAAGACCTGACGGAAGGCGGACAGGAATGCTTCCATCTCGTTCCTTTTGCCGATAGTCAGGCGCATGTGATTTGGCAATGCCGGAAATAATCTCCCTACCTCAACATTCCGATCTTTTAACGCTTTGATCAGCGGCAGGACCGGGCGTTTTACATCAATCATGACAAAGTTCGCTTGCGATGGGATGTATTTGTAATCCATGGCGTCGAGCTGAGTAGTTACAAACGTCCTGGTTTCCTGATTCAAACGCCTGCCATTTGTGACTTGGTCTTGGTCGTTCAAGCTCGTGCCTGCTGCCGCTACTGCCATAATATTGACGCTATCCCAGCTTTGATGAGAGCGCAGTTGCGCAATCGTTTCCGGCTGTGCCACCGCATAGCCGCAACGCAATCCCGCCATCCCGTAGATTTTTGAAAAAGTGCGTGCGACAATGAGATTTGGGTGGTCCTTGATTAACGGAATAACACTTTCGTAGTCGGAACTATCGGCGTAGTGAAAGTAAGCTTCATCTACTAGAATCATCGTTTGCGGCGACGTTTTCGAGATGAAATCGGCTAGTTCATTCTTCGGCGTGATGCTGGCAGTGGGATTGTTCGGGTTACAGATGTAAACAACACCTGCATTTGCAACCGTGCTCATTTTGGCAACGTCGTGCGCGAAGTTGTCAGTAAGAGGAACTTTAGCGACTTCCGCTCCGTTGACCGTGGCATGGTGGAGAATGGCCTCGAAAGTTGGATCGCCCGCGACCAACTTACCGCGCTGCGCTCCCGTGAAAGTTTCGGCGCACAGTTTCAAAATCTCGCCCGACCCGTCTCCTAAAAGGATTTGGTTCGGGTTAACATTGTTTAGTTTTGCCAGATTTTCACTCAACAAGCCGGCCGGTTCGTCCGGATAACGACAAGCGAGATTGAACGCGTCCGTCATCGCGTTGAGGGCGTGCGGGGAAGGACCATAAGGATTTTCGTTCGAACTCAAGCGCACAATTCTCGTTAGCGGTGGCGCGGGTGGCGGTTTGACCCGCGGGACCGTTTTCGCCAAAGACAGCGCGGGCTTAACCACGGCGCAGGCCGCTCCCGCGCCCAACAGCTGCGCAAATTTACGTCGAGAAATCGAGATTCTATTCATTTTAAGCCTCCGTCTGGTGGTGATACGGCGATCCCCGGCAAATTGCGAGACGGAAATTACGCTCTGTAGAGGCGGCCGTGTCAGCCGCACATTTTAAGAGTGTCCGCAACGCGCCCTCGTCGCGACAAGGAACGGCGCTCTCAGGTCGCCGTTTAAGCAATTCGGCGACGAAGCCGCCGCTGTGACTTACTGCGACGCGCCCTCTGGCTCGCTAGAGTCGACGGCTCCGAGGGGCGTCGCATCAACGACTGCCGCAGGCGGATCTTTTTGCTTTTTAGGCTGCATCGCTGCGTTAAGAGCGGCTTCGAGTATTGGCAGAGCGACTGGTTTTGTAAGGATGGCGGTTGCACCCGATGCCTCGGGCTCAACCGGCGCACTCCAGCCAGAAATTAAAATCACGCGCGCTTTGGGATCCTTCGCCAGGATATAACGGCACGCGGTGATGCCATTTAGTTTTGGCATCCGGTAATCCATCAGCACGACGTCCGGCCGGTGCCGATCGTATGCCTGAATCGCCTCCATGCCCGTGCTCACGACTTCAACGACCTGGTGGTGACAAAGGCCAACCATTTCCGCCAGTGATGTGCCCACGCTTTTTTGATCGTCGGCGATCAAGACACGCATTCTCTTCCAGTGAGAAGTTTTCATGCCAGCGGCGGAAAATAACAATAAATTCTGGAATTTCGCTCGAAAAACTAAGGAGAAGCTGCCGAAAGGGCCGGAGTACTGTTCTGCCATGGCTTCGCCTCCATTTGTTTCCTGAGCGATTGCTTTAATCCAGGCTGCGTATTGGTCGAGACCGGATGATTTCGCCGGTATTCCTTCACCGCCAGGCCAACCAGAATCGCGAGCATCACGAAACAGATGACCCGTTTTTCTTCCTTGGTGAGAACGAACATCACGTTCGTGGCGGTTTTACATGCACCGACGGAAAATGGCCGCGCACGTTCGTATCGTAGAATTGGGCCTTGGATGTGGCACTGAGAAGGCCGCGGTAAATCTCTGGTGGCACATTATTGTAACGATAAATGGCGCCGCTGATAAACTCCACTTCGAGCGCGCGAAGTCGTCTGCTATAACCGACGGCAGCCAGGGCTCGCGAATGCACCGGCTGACGCGAAATGTGCGAAGTAATTTGTTGCTGGTCCGCGGCCGATACGCCGCCCAGACTGAGCAATGCGATCACAAGAAAACTTGCGCTGCGTGGCACGGAAATTACAATTGTTTGAGCAGCGTCTTCCAACGCGCCCATGCTTCGTCACGCGCGTGCCGGTTCCCTTCATTGGCATCTGGCTTCTCACCTTCGCGCATGAACCCATGGCCGGCGCCGCCGTAAACCACCGGCTCGTACTTTTTCTTTGCACGCCTCATCAACTCCTGCGCTGTCGGAATTGTCGCATTGACGTGTTCGTCATTCCCCGCGTAAAAGCCGTAAACA
>QHPM01000149.1 GCA_003219095.1 Verrucomicrobiota bacterium | reverse complement strand
ACTGCCTTTCATACTATAATGCCCTAAGCCACAGAGTTGCCCGCAGATCACTTCGTAGGTGCCGGTCTTAACCGGTTTGAACCACATCGGAATGATCGAGCCGGGAATCGCATCCTGGGCGATGCGCATGTGCGGCAGACAAAAATTGTGGATTACATCCTTGGAGGACAATTCGATGATGACAGAGCGGTTAACCGGAACGTGCAATTCGCCCGGAACGACGATGTCATCCTTGGCCGCCGGATCGTTGTTGTCCAAACCAAGCGGATTTGAATTGCTCACCAGGTCGACATCGCGCCGTCCAAAAGTGCCGTCAGGACCGGGAAGATGGAACGTCCAGTTAAATTGCTGGCCGACCGTGTGGACAAGAATAGCGTCGCGGGTCTCGGGAAACTGATTTACGCGCTTCGCCCATAGCGGCACGGCGAAGCCAACGAGGAGCACAGCTTCAATCAAGACTACGGCGAATTCCAAATGGGTGGAAATGCCGCTGGTGACACCTTCGTGATCGGCCACCGGATGGCGGCTGCGGTGGTAACGAAAGAGCACGTAAATAAAAAAAACAAACCAACCGATGAAGAGTGCGCCCATGAACCAATGGCAAAACTCGATGATGGCATCGATCTGATAGCCGTGTTCGGAGGCGTTCGGGGGTATACCGAGGAATTCGTTGATCAGGGCAAGCCTACTCATATTGCGACAAATCTTCTTCGAACAATTGCTCGTGCGGTTCCATCGGGTGGCGCGCCTGGCGCCAGAGATGAAAACTGAAAGCGCCGATGCCGCCGAGCACGGACATGACAATGAACATTAAGGCCCAGATGGCGATGGCGAGGTGCTGCACGTTGGGCGGGGGCGCGCCGCCAAGGTCGCGATAATTTCCGAAGCAGGTTGAGCAGGCGAAACTCTGTGTCAACGACGCGCAAAATAAAACGGCAGAAAACAAAATTGCTTTCATGTGATCAAACGCAGCCGTTTCATTTTCCGATAAAACAAGACGCCGTAAACGATCAGCACCACGGCGGAGACAAACGACGCGATGGCCCCGGTCCGATAAACCGGCTCGCCCACAGTCAAATCGACCCAAATGCACCAGCAGCCGATGCCGAGCGCGAGCAAGGTAGAGACGACGATGAAAAGAATGTGAAAGCCTTTGATCGACATTAGCGGACGATGGGGTTGTACCAAGCCAGGTAGGTGAGCCAGAAAAGCCCGAAGACGAAAAAGCCGGTGAAAATGAGAATGCGATAAATCAGCCGCTTTTCTGCTGACAAGTGCATGAAGATGGCGGCAACGAGTCCGGCTTTGAAGGTGGCGACGAGAAGCGCGACGGCCACATTCGCTTTCATCGTCCCGAAGTTCACATAGGAAAGAGCGACGGTAATGGCAGTGAACGCCAGGAGCGTTGCGCCGACCATTAAATATCCGCGAACGTGCCTCCGCACTTCGTGTGCGTATTCCTCGGTTTCGTGTTCGACGGGCGAAATATCGGGCGGATTATTCATCGTTAGAGAAGATAGAAAAGCGGAAACACGAAAATCCAAACCAGATCGACGAAATGCCAGAAAAGGCCGGCCACTTCCACGCGGTTGGCCAGATGTTCCGGATTGTGCCGATAGATGCGGGTGCTGGCGGGCAGCATCATATAACAAAAAACGAGCACGCCACCGAGAACGTGCGCACCGTGCAAGCCGGTGATGGTGAAATAACTCGCGAAATACGCGCTGTGCTTCGGCAAAAACATGTTGGCATATTTCACATCGCTTTTTTCAATGGTCGCGATTTTTTCCGTGGCCGGCATCGGCCAAAAATGCGGCCGGTCCATCGCGGGATTAGTAGGATCGGCATAGACCGGGTCGAGCGCGATCTCGTACTCTTTGATATTAGGGTCGCTCAGTGCCTCCTTGTTGTGAAGGTGACCGGTGATTTCTTTGCGGGGCGACAGGCCTTTCTCGAGCAGATGTTTGTTCCCGAGATACGGCTCATATTTTCCTAGCGCATCTTCCTTAATGAATGCGCCAAAGTGCTCGAATTTCTGCGGCCATTCGTAGGCCAGCTTCACCACCAGAAAGGTCACGCCGCAAAGAATGGTGATCGCCATGTAGATTCTGTACTTGGTTAGGTCACGCATCTTCAACGCCGCCCAGGCCAGCACCACCGTGACCGATGACGCGATCAGGATGGCGGTGTTCCCGGTGCCGACGGGAACGTTCAGCAAACCGTGCGGCCAATCGCCCGGCTCGGCATCGAGTCGCAAAAAAATGTAGGCAGAAAATAACCCGCCGAAGAGCATGACTTCCGACGCCAGAAACAACCAGATCCCAACCTTGGCGTTCCACAAACCGGTGTCGCGGCGCGCGCTTACGGTGTAGGGAATTTCCATCTCTTTATGCGCGCAGAACCGGTTCGCGCGTGGGATGCGCCGTCGTCAGTTCGCTCGCTTCGATCGGCTCGT
>QHPM01000286.1 GCA_003219095.1 Verrucomicrobiota bacterium | reverse complement strand
GATGCGCTCCTCAAGCGAAGCCCGATTAGCCGCGGCCACGGCTGCATCCGGCGGATCGCGCTTTTCCACAACCGCAACCAGCGCCCCATCCGAAGTTGGAATCGGGTCTGTCACTTCATTGGAGTGCAAATCGGCGACCGCGTTCTTGATTATAGGCAAATCTGAGACCTTGTCCGGCGGAGGGGACGCTTTTGGCTCCAACTCATCGGCCAAAGCAAACGGCGGTAACCTTTCCAGTTTCAAATTCAACTTTTGCGCCGCCTTGGCCAGGGTGTCGCCGGCTTTCAATGCCTCGCCCAAGTCGTGCGCGACACTAGCCGCTCGAATGCTAACCAACTCGCGCTCCTTTCTTGCTTTAAGCGCCTCAACAATTTTCGGTTTCGCTTCTTCGAGTATCAGCGGTCGCGCTGGAGCGATTCCGACGAGATGCAAAATATAGAAACCGTCCGCTTCCTGGATTGGTTCACTTGTCGGTTCATCATTGGAAAGTTGGAAGGAGGCCTGGATCAATTGCGAGTCCTGCTTTAGTTCCGGATCCGGTGTTGCTTGCGTGAAATCGCCAGTGGTCTTAATCGGCAACTGGAATTTCGCCGCAACCCCGGCAAAATCCACATTCTTCTCCACCAGGGCCTGGGCGACGTCATTTGCCTTGTCCGAGAGTTTTTGCAAAGCGTCGATCCGTTCCTTCCGCTTTTCCTCGCTCTTCAGTTGTTCTTTGGCTCCTTCGTAATATTTCGCGATTTCGTCATCGGAAATTTTCACCTCGTTTGCGACGTCGCCGGTTTTGAAACGTACCACGCTTACTTCGAATTTGGAGTAGATCTGTTCAAAAGTGGTCCTGCTTTCCGCCTGGGAGACGGTCACGCCTGTGCTGACCAGTTCCCTGACGCGATCGAGACGAATCTGATCGCCGGCCAATTCTTCAATCTGCGCCTCGCTGATCCCAAGCGGTCCAAGGGCGTTCTGCACGATATCGTTGTATTTCTTTAGATTGAAACTACCGCCGTCGCCACGGAAGGCGCGTATTTTGGTAACGACGGCGGCAATTTCAGTAGTAGTTGGCCGGATACCCAAGGCCTCGGCTTCATGCCGTAGAATCATTAAATCAATGGCGAATTCCTGTCCGGCTTCGCGTTCCGCTTCCGATTGCGTTTTCGCCCGTTGCGGATGCCACTGACCCAAAAGCTCGGTTAGAAGCTCACTCATTCCCAGATTGCGCGCCAGTTGGAATAACCGTCCCCCGCGCTCAATCTCAATTGCCGAGATGTCGTGACCATAAAGTTTGCCAGCGGTATTCGACCGCAGAGCGCTCATCCAATCCGTTCGTACGAAATAAAGACAAAACGGCATCGCCAGAACGGCGATGACGATCATGAGCCAGCGTGAATGCTTACGTAAAATCGTGATCATTAATTTTGCGTCGCGGAATCTACCGCAGCTCGCTCGTGAGCCAAACGCTTTTTGGTGGTTTGCGCCGGTCAGGACTTGCGCGAACAACGTCATAGGCGGCATCGGTGATGCCGGCTCGCGATTCGCGGAAATGTTTTACAATCAGAAAGCGGCAGCGCGGCTGCCGCACTCCAAAAGCTGGCGCAGGAGCGCAGCACTCCCAGAATTCGCGAAACGCGTTCCAACCTGGTCATCCCGAGCGTAAGTCGAGGGATCCCGCAATGCTACCTTAAGGCTTGCGCCACGGAATCCCTCGGTCCGAGCCGGACTCGCGGTCACGCTCGGGATGACGTAGCAAGCGCTCGCGCAGTTTCCTGAATCAATTCCCATGCATCGCGCAGATGCTTTTCCGTGGTGAGAATATTGCCGAGTCCTAAACGAATCACGGTTTGTCCGCGCAGTTTCGTTTGATTCAAATACGCGCGACCAGATCGATTAACCGACTCGACGATTCTGGAATTGAATGCGTCGATCTTGTCTTTTGCACGAAAGCAAATGACGCCCATCGAGATCGGCGCGGATAATTCGAAATCGTCGGACGCGCTTACCCATTCGCCAAACAAACGCGCCAGCCGCAAGTGCTCACGCATTAAGCCAAGAATTCCAGCGCGCCCGAACGCGCGCCAGATCATCCAGGCCTTGAGCGCGCGAAATCTTCGGCCGAGCTGGATCCCGTAGTCCATGTAATTTCTCTCCGTCTCGAGCGTATCGCCACGCAAATATTCCGGCACGAGAGAGAAGACGCGGCGCAAGCGTTCAATATCGCGCACATAGAGGACGCTGAAATCGAGCGGGACAAACAAGGTTTTGTGTGGATTGATGATGATCGAATCCGCTTCGTTCCAACCTTCGGCGATCCATTCATATTCCGGCACAATGGTAAAGCCGCCGCCATAAGCGCCATCGATGTGCAGCCACATCTTTTCTTCGCGGCAAAGACGTGCGATTTCGGCAACCGGATCCACGCTCGCGGTTGAGGTGGTTCCGACTGTGGCGACAACCGCAAGCGGCTTGAACCCGGACTCTCGATCCTGCGCGATGGTTTTGCGCAAGATCGATGTATCCATTCGAAATTCCTTATCGCTCGACACCCGACACACACTTTCCTCGCCAAGGCCAAGCGCGATCGCCGCTTTCTCAGCCGAGCTGTGGGCCTGGTCAGAGGTATAAATCCGAAATCGTGGAAGGTTGCGTCCGGTCAGACCAAGTTTGCGGCTGGATGGTGCAGCTTCTTCCCGGGCGACGGCGAGCGCATGCATGATCCCGACCGACGCGGTGTCGTAAACGACGCCGTCGAAATTTGGCGGCAAATGCATCCATTGACGCAACCAATCGACCACAAGGGTTTCGAGCTCGGTCGCGGCCGGGCAAGTGCGCCATGTCATCGCGTTCACGTTTAACGGCGCGGAGATCATTTCGCTGAGGATTCCCGGCGCGGTCGCGGTCCAGCCGAAATACGCGAGGAACATGGGATGACTCCAATGCACCATTCCCGGAAGGACGACGCGATCGACATCAGCCAGAATTTTCTCGAATGGCTCGCCCTGCTCGGGTGGTTGTGATGGCAACGCGGCACGAATTGCCCCTGGTTCGCTGTCCGGCGCAACGCGCAACGTTTCTATTTTTCCACGATAATCCGCGATCCAATCCGCCAATTGATGCAGTTGTTCGCGGAAAATCTCCGGCGGGGTATCCCCGAGATTATCGTCTCGATCCTTCATTCAGAAGTCACATTAACACCTCGTTTTAGCGAGGTTGTAGCTGCCGCACGTCACTGGCGGCAGTAATCCGGACCGCTCTGCCGCCGGTGACGGCGGCAGCTACAACGATTCGGTCGAGATAACGAATCACGTCTCAAAAAGCGAAGCCAAAACTGAAATGGAACGCGCCGAAATCCTCGTGCTCGCGCGGACTGGGATTGACGCCATAATCGAGCCGGATCGGGCCGATGGGAAGTTTATAGCGCAGGCCGGCGCCGATGCCGTAACGCATGTCGCTGAAATTGGGGTTGTCTGCGTCGGGGAGAAGGTTGCCGGCATCGACAAAAACGGCGCCCTGCAATTCGCCGTAAAGTGGAAAAGTATATTCGACATTGAAAATGGTATAGAACTCGCCGCCAATCGGGAAATTATTGCGATCATGCGGGCCGAGATCGCGCTCACCGAAACTGCGCACCGTAGTGCTGCCGCCGTTGAAGAAACGTTCGTCAATTGGAATTGCGGTGATGTCGCTGGTACTTTCCTTAAGTGGCCGAACCAAACCGGCGCGAGCGCCCAACTCCAGCAAGGTTTTGCCAAACGGGATGAAGTAACTGGCGCGCGCGGTCGTACGAAAAAACTCGATTTCGCTTCCGATCCCGCTGGCGGCGACTTCGAAAGTTTGATTAAAGACAAAACCGCGGCTCGGCACCACCGGACTATCACGCAAATCGAGGGTGTGAAACAGACCCAGCGAACTGACGAAATATTTGCGGTCACCGATCAGAGCATGATTAATGTCCGCCTTTACGATTTCGTCGTGCCGCTGCGAAGCAAAAAGGCCAATCTGATATTGCTTGGTGATGTTGTAGGAAAACTCCGTTCGCTCGCCGATTTCAAACTTCGAGTAACCGTCATAGTCGAATGTCAGTGCGCTAAGCCGAATCTTCAGTTCGACGTTGCTTTCGAGAAAATGCGGATCGTCCCACAAAATCTCCCCCTTGTAGCCGCGCTGTGAAACTTCGATCGAAGTAAACAGGGGCCGGCCGTAGCCGAAAAGATTCCGATCGGCCCACTGCACACCAAAGATTCCGCCAGTATACGATCCGTAACCGACGGACAAACCAAACTCCTTCGCTTTTGCTTCTTCGGCGGCAATGTCGAGCCGCAGATAATTTCCAGCCTCGGGTTGGGGATTGATTTGCAGGACATTGAAAAGGCCGGTGCGCATGAGCTCGCGAAACTTTTCGTCCAACACATCCGGGCTGTAATTTTTACCCTGAAGCGAGGCAAAACGATTACGGACGTAGCTCGGTCGTAGACGCCGCAAGCCGGACACGTTCACGTCGTCAAACTTGTAAACCGGTCCCGGCGAAATCACGACCATTACCGGCACATGACCAGCAACGGAAGCTTCCAGCTCGCCGGTCGCTTCCACTTTCACCGCATAATAACCGCGCGCTTTAAAGTAGGCTTGCAAGCGCCGCGAAATGTCATCGACCCGACGGTCGGTATAAGGTTGCGAAAGCAAATCAACCATCTGCCCGCGTAATGTTGCTGCGTCGTAAATAGGATTTCCGCGAAAAATTAGATCTCCAAAAAAGTATTGCCTGCCTTCATGCACCGGGATCGTGACATCTACCCGAGTATTGTCCGCGCTGAAGTGATATTGCGGCGCATCCACTGCCGAGTCGAGATAGCCTTCTCCAACGTAATAGCGATGAACCAGGTCCGCGCCTTCCTCTGTATCGCTCGCGACAAACGGCAGCTCCTTTTGCAATCGCGAGTAACGCTCCCGTGTCGGACCGACCGCGTACTCGAAGAGTTTTTCCGCTGGAACATGATTGTTACCGACGAAATTGATCGTGCCCAAAATCGCCTCCGGCCCTTCCGTCACATCAAGCACGAGGCGCGATCCGCTCTCGATGGAATAGCGCACGTCTACTTTGGCATAACCGTGTTTCCGGTAGAAGAGCTCGAGAAAGAATGCAGCGTCATCGGCGCGCGCGGCCGTTAATCCAAAATCGTGGATGGTTGCGATTTGTTCCTTCAGGACCGAACGCAATTCTTCTTCCTTGAACGCGGTGGCGCCGCGAATCTCCAAATCAGTGCTCCGCGCCTTTTGCGTCTCCCGGCGTTCGATAGACTTACGCTCGCGCGCGCGTTCCTCCGGCCGTTTCACATCCACCGCGCTTTGACCACGAAGAGTCGACACGCCCGCGATTGCCATTAGCCCAAGGAAAAAAGCGCGGTGTCGCATTTCAATGGAATCGGATGAGGTATTTCACCTGACCGCGAAATTCTCCTCCAACTCCAATGTCGCCGACAAGCACCCAATTCTCGTTAACTTTAAATCGCGCCGTCGCCTGCTCGCGACCGGTGCGCGGATCGACCGTACCGAGATCAATCTGCAAGCGGTCGAAGACGGAATTGCTCTGGGTAGGCTGGCCTTTCTTGAAAATCTTCCGGTAAAGCTGCTGCACCAGCAGCATGGCAGCGCGACCAGCCAGAACGTTACTGTTTCCACTCAGCTCCTGCCGCGTCGTTCCAGTGGCGAGAAGCGAAATAATTTCTTCCTGCGGCAAGGGCGGTTCGCTCGTGAAAATGGCCTGCGGCGCGAGTGAGTCACCATAGACGTAAACGCGCACGGTATAATCGCGGATCACCGATGTTCCTTGCAGGTCGATCTTGGGATTAAACGAATCGCTCGGATCAAAATAGAGAAAGCCGTTGGTGACATCGAGCCGGCTAAAAGGCAACGTCGCTTCTACACCTTGCAATTTAACGGTTCCTTTTAATTCCGGATGGGAACCGGTGCCGCCTAAATGCAGATCGGCAATAGCGCCCCCATTCGCAAGATTACCGCGAATGGAAAATGGATCTTTCGTTGTAATCGCGAGATCGAATTTCCAATCGCGCAGCGGCGGAGTTTTGATTGAATAATCCGGCCGATCTTCAATCGGCTCCGGCGCGGGCCGGCCCGGTAATCCAATCGGAATCAAATCGATGTCTTTGAGAAAATGGCTGTTCGTTAGCGCGACATTTCCTTTCACCGTCGCGCTCATTACCGGCCCGCTCACTTTCAAATTCGCGTCCGCCCGTGCAGTCAGTGAATCGTTGCGCGCGATCAGGACACTCTCCGCGCGCAAATCGAGGTCGATATTTGCGTCGGTCAGCTTGGTGAACACGACCCGGCCACCGATGGTAAACGGTCCGCCGGCGAGATCGCCCCGAAATTTTTCCAGGGCCACGGTATTGTCGCGAAAAATCAGGCGGGATTGGAATCCGCGCAGCGCCGGCAATGTCGGGTTGGTGAAGCGCGCGGTATTAATGGTGATGTCGCCGTTGCCGGTGAATGCCGGGTGCGCAATCGTTCCGCCAATGGCGACCTCGAAGGCAACATCGCCGTCAAGTTGTTCGACCGCGGGAATAAATTGCCGCAGGAAATTCACCGAGCTGCGCGGCAAACGCACCGTCGCCTGCACCGGCGTGCTCTCGTCAAGAGAACGTGTGCTCAATATTTTGCCGGCGTCGAACGGCATTGTTGCCGCAACGCTGACGGGCTGAATTTTCGGTTGCTTCAATTCCCCGGCGAGATTGAGCTTGTTTCCGGCGGCGTCCGCCGAAACACGCAATGTGGCCGGATCAAGGTTCGTTAATTTAGCGTTCCGCAAATCGCGCCCATCTACATCGAGATGGGCCTGCAAATCCGCCAGGCTGCCACCGGCTTGCAACTTCACTGACAGGAGCCCGCTCGCGACCGGCTCCATTCCAAAGTCATCGAATAATTTCTTGAGATCGAGATTTGCCGAATCGAATGTCGCGTTGACCTTTCCATCACGCGGAAAAACCGGCTGGTTCGTGCCAACATTTCTCCAAATAAACGGGATGGAAGCATAACCGGATGCGTATTTTGCCTGCCCCTGGTCAAGTTGCATCCTGGAAACCTCCAGGGTGTCGCCTTTCGCAGAAACGATTGCCTGAAAATCCATCCGATCGCTCCCGATGAACAACGTCGGAATCTCGAGCCCCGCTGGCGAATAAGTGGCGTCGACGTTTGCCGTCAGCGCTTTCATGTTGCCGAGCTGGCCGTTTTTCCACGCCAGTTTTAGAAATCCGTCTTCCGTTAGCTTCGAGGCTGAGCCGCGCCCATTCCAATTCAGTAGGAATGAACCGCGCAATTCCGTTTTGTTTCCGCTCGCCTCCAGCAACCCCTTGAGCGTGCTCATATCCGCAATCTCAACCGCGAGTTTGCCGGCGAATTTTTTCTCGCCCCGCAAATCGAGTGTCCCCTGCCCGTTCACGAAATCGCTTTGATTAAGATTGGCGGTCAGATCATTGAGAAAAATTTTGCTCTGCCAAATCGACCCCGCGCCGCTCAGTTGCGGAACAGACAGATTTCGAATTTGCAAATTCGCTCCGTAAACATTGAACCATCCATCCGCAATCGCTCCATTCCACTGAACGATTCCAGAGGCGTTGAGCGCGCCACTGACGCGATTTTGTGAGTTCCCATTCCAAAAATCGGCCGTTTGTGGAGCATTGATCGCGATCTGGATCGTTGCCGGCTGTTTGAGGAAATCTTTTTCGGCGGCGCGCAATCGGATGGAAGCGTTCCCCACAATTTGGTTCGATCCGCGCTGGACCGTGAGGTTGTTGATAGTGACAACGTTGCCGCTTTGGTCGAGTTGCGCCGAAATTGTGTCGGCGGCAAATTCGTTGTTGCTCACGGCCGAGACAACAGCTGTGGCTTTGACGCGCAGCCCCTCAAACCAAGGCGCGTCTTTGGCACGCAAACGTAAATTTTTCGCCGCCGTCGCCGTTCCTTCGAGCTTTTCCAGGGTGAAATCCCCACTGCGAACCGGCCCCGAAGCAACACGAAAGGTGGCCTGGAACTGCTCGTCGCGAATTTCCAGCGTTCCATTGATTTGCCCGCGACCGCTTAGCGGTTTTTCCATCGCGGAGGTGATGGGGCCGAGATCGAGATCGTTGCCGATAATCTCAAACTTCGCAGGACTCCGCCCTAGATCATCGGCGTGCTCCGGCAATTGAATCGTTCCGCGGATTTGCACCGCCGTTTCCGCGCGAGTGAGCTCGACCGGTTGAATCGTGGCCACTCCGTCGTGAGCGGAAATCTGTGCCGCGGCTCGATCGAAAGTCGTGCCTGCCACTTGCAGATCGCGCACGACGCTATCTCCCGAGGCCACCCAGGTCTTCGGCGCACCCAATAAACCGGCAAAATCAAAAGTGAAATTCTCGACTTCCCCTTCTACCGGTGCGTCCGAGAACAAACCGAGCTTCTTTGCGGATGAGAGCGAAAGATTGCGCGCCGTCGTGTGTGACTTAATGAAAACTGATCGGTCCTGTTCTGCCAGCGAGGCCTGCAAATCAATCGGCGCGCCATCGAGCGTCCCGACCAAACGCAGTGCCATCATGTGCTGCCGAATGTGCGAAGCATCGACATTAATGAGCGAGAAGCGCGTTTGCTCATTCAGGATAACATCACGCAAAATCAGATTACGATTCTCGTAACTGGTCGTGCCGGTCACGCGCGTCCACGCTTCGCCGGTCGGTAGTTGCAACAAGGTCACGCTCAGAGCGCCAGGAACTCCAGGATTCAAGTCGAGCGACAAATTTTCCGCGATGAAATCATGTGCTGGATCGCGCACGATCACCGTCACATTTTCGAGGCGCGCGCGTTCCGGAAAAACTGCCGGCAACGTCACTTTTTCGCGCGGACGCGGCGCAACTTGCACCCGCACTTTCCCGGGATCGACGACCACGTGCGCGTTTCGTGCCTCGATCGAATCGAGAAAGTCGGCATGACCGCGGATCAACGAAAACAAACTATATTCGGCGCGAATATAATCTGCGTCCGCCACTTCGATTGCGGCCGGCCCACTCGGAACGAGGTGTAGATTACGGATGGTGAGAGCAGTAAAGACATTTCCCTCTGCGCGAAAACTTAACTTGAGATGTTCTTTGGCTGCGCGGTGAACGGCGAACCAATGAATGGCGCCGAGCAGGATTGGCCGGTGAAAGATGACGAGCAGCGCAAGGATTATCCCGATCGAAATCCAAATGCGACGCCACCGTTTTCTCTTCGGTCGCGAATATTCCTCCTGATCATCTTCCACGAGCATTTTATCCTATGGACTGCTCTGGAAAGAGCAACCGCGGGCGGCGCAGGAAGCGCCGCGTTATCGGTTATCGGGTCTCCGTTATCAATCTGCGTCTCATTTAGTAGGGCGACGCTCATGCAGCCTCCAAATGCGGAGCGCCGAAGCTTTCACGATAACCTGAATTTCGCATTGCCTGGGGGGCTTCTCATCTTCAGCCGGCCAAAGCTCATCATCAAAATGTAGCGGCCATTTCTTCCAGCGCAGCCGCATCCTGGTAAATCGTTTCGCCTGGAGCGGAAACTTCCGTCTCTGGCCCGCCGAGCGCGCGTCGAAATAATCAAGTAACAAGGCGCGGTCCTCCTCCCGCGCGCCAACAAAATCGAAAGTTGCATCATTCGTTTTCGCGTCCGCCGCCACAGTCAGAACGGGACCGACGGAGCGGATATTCATCGCGTGCCAAAGCAAATAACGTCCGGATAGATCGCTGCCATCCACCTCGATTTCCCATTGGCGCGCCCGATAAGTCTGCAATCGCCGGCGTAACTCTTTCACGTGACTCCGCATCGCCTCTGCTTTTGATTCCGGCTTATCTTTCTCGCCCTCCTTTTTCGGCGCTCGCAAATAATCCGCGAACAAACCCGCGCCGGCGCCCTCAAAGAAATAGCGTTTACTCCAGGGCCCGCGTGCCAGTCCGACATCGAACGTGTCGCATTTCCCGTCATTCAGTTGTTCGATCAATTCCTTTGCCGAAAGGCAAAAGCCGAGCGACCGCGCGAAATTGTTAGCTGTCCCCAGGGGCAGCACCGCTAGTGGGACTTCGCTATTCGTCGCGACGAGACGACGCGCCACTTTACTTACAGTACCGTCTCCACCTGCGACCAAGACCAGATCGACCTTCTTTTTCAATTCTTTCGCGAGCCCTTTCTTTTTCGACGATTGGTAAGTCGCTTTGTGTCCCGCTTTCTTCAATGCTTTTATGAAATCCTCGCCCTCGTGTTCCTTGGTTCCCGCTTTCGGATTGTGAACAAGAAGAATGCGCATCGATGTACCTCGTAGCGCGGCATGAAAGCGCGCTTATCCTCAAGAGCATTCGGCCAGGAGCAGGCCCAGCCGCGTTTCATCTAAGGAATGAAATTGCGCATCCTAATCTGTAACGACGACGGCATTTACAGTCCCGGCATCGCATCCCTCGCCAAGGTTGCCTCCCGTTTCGGCGAGGTACGCATTGTCGCGCCCGACGTCGAGCAATCCTCCATGGGACACGCTATCACCTCGTCGCGTCCGCTGCGTTACCGGCGCACCCCGTTACCGGGTGGCTTTGATGCTTATCGTGTCAATGGCACACCGGCCGATTGTGTCGCCCTCGGCACATATTTATGGGAGAGAGTTAATCTCGTTCTTTCTGGGATTAATCTTGGACCGAATCTTGGCAGCGCTTGCTGGCACTCGGGCACGCTCGCCGCCGCAAAACAAGCTGCTTTGCTTGGATTACGTGGCATCGCCTTTAGCACCGCTGTCACTATTACCGAGAAAGCGCCCGACTTCAGTCCGCTGGAACCGTACGTTGAGAAAGTGCTCGAGCTTCTTCTCGAAGAGAAAGAGATGACTCTTGTAAATGTGAACTTGCCGGAGAAACCAAAAGGGATTCGTTGGACGCGCCAGGCGGTCAAGCAATACGACGGCAAAGTTATTCCCGGCAAGGATCCGATGAAACGCGCGATCTATTGGTTCACCATCAAACCATTGGAGGGCGAAGAAGAAGGCACCGACCGCTGGGCTTTTGGCAAACATTTCGTTTCCATTACACCTTTACGTCTCGATCTGACCGACGAAAAAGATCTCGCTCGAGTCCTGGCGCTACCAATCACGCCCGCGCGAACAACCCGCCGAAAACCGTCAGCAAAATCGCGTGCCGTCGAATAACGGAGGGACATGCTTCCGCATGTCCTGGGACGCCGTATTGCGCGCAAGCTTTCCTCTTGGCTCTGAGGAAGTGCAAGTGGAAGTTAATGTGCAGGTGCAGGTAATTAAGAATGATTACTGGGACTGAGATTACGGTTTGGACAATTTCCGCCCTGCTTGCGGTTGGTATTGGCTGGAGTGCTTACGCGAAACGGAAAACGCGCGACAAACTTGTGCGCGAGCTGGCAGCAATGGAACCGGATCGCCGGGAAAAGGTGCTCCAGCGCCTCAACCCGAAACTCGCCATGGAAATGCGCGAGCAATTAATGGAACGTTTCCAGATAATGAGTTAGCGAGACTATCTTCCCGCGGTTATCACTCGGTTGAGGACTGATGACTCGGCCACCTCTAAGTAAGGAGCGGCGGTCCCCGAAATCGCGTTGCCGCCTGCTACGCAGTGCTTTGGAGTGCGGTACCGCACCGTTTTTGGAACCAGGTAAGGATCCCGTGACAAACCAAAAAGCGGCAGAAAATGCCGCACTTCACACACATTCACCGACCAAGCTGCAAGCCTGGTCGGCGTACTGACTTGGAATCTATGTTCCGGCGAGTTACTGAAGCGCGACTAACAACTGCAGTTCTTCCCGCAATTGCATTTCTTATTATCGTTCATGGGGCAGTTCTTGCCAGTTTTCTTGCAGCTCTGAGGCTCTGCGGCAAAACCAGCACTACAAATTGCTGCCGCCAAAATCGAAAACAGAATTTTGGTGTAACTTTTCATGAGGCCAGTCTCGCGCGCGAGGCGAAATGACGCCAGCGGAAAAATCGCGAACGCGCCATAGCTTCCTCTAAATTACGTCATGCGTGCGCGATCAGTGGTTCACACCGACCGGCTGCACGCCGGTCTCGCCGCTTGGAATCCAGAGTCCGCGCGTCACATCGCCATCCGCACCGTCGAGGTTCAGGCCGTAGAAGCACGGGCCGCCACCGCTCGCACCGAAGGAGATCCCCTAGAGTCCGCAGGGTCCACGGCCCACTGCCGAGCGTCGCCGAACTGACCGGTGCGAGTTTGTTGTTGGGGCCGAGCGTCCATGTGTCGATTGCGCCGCCGGAATTGTCGCTCGATCGTCCGACGAAAACACTTCTGCCATCAACGACGGCGGGAGCCGACCAACCGTTGAGCGCGACGGAATCGAGAAGCGTGGCCAGCGCGCCGTCATACGCGCAGGCGTCAAGGGACTGGCTCGATGTACTCTGGTCCTGAATGTGCCAGCCGACAGTGAACAGGGTGGCGCTCAATGTCGTCGCGTTGCTAACCCCGACGAGTGTGGTCGGGATACTGACCGGGTCGCGCACGATAGGTGCGGCGGGCACGGTGAAGTCGATCACGTCGAGGAACCAGCCTTCCGCCCACCCCTGATCGGTGCCGGTAGCATCGACGCTTACGGCACCAGCATGACTGGCAAAGATCGCGCCGTCGCCCGCGAAGGCGTCACCGATGCTCCACGCATCAGGGGCGAATTTTACCTCAGACAAAAATGTGGGCGAGCTCGCCGTAGTCACGCCAAAGACGAAGAGACGGCCTTGCGAGCTGCCACCCCACGACCAGGGTTCGGCGATGCCCGATGATCCACCGACGGTTGTAACCGAACCGGCATTGGCCATAGGCCCATACCAGAAAATCGGCCACCTGCGCCCGCCATCCGCCCACACGAGCAGGCTGGGTTTTGGCGAGAGTGCGTTCAGTGATGCGCCCCAGCCGAGCGGATCGATTTGTGTTTGCGTTTTACCGAGCGGCGTTAGCTGCGGGAGTTGCGTGGTATCATAGATTGAAACGGTGAGCGTCGATTTGGCGTCGGTGGTGCCGGGGTCTGTTGTAGTGCCCACTGTCGACGCGCCCACAACCGTTGCCGTGGGCTGTGCGATTGCGGAGGTCGGGGCACCTGCTGCCATCGGCAGGATGCCGACGTTCTGGCTATCGGCTTGCGCGAGGTAAAGGTTGGCGCCGCGTAGCGCCGCACCAACAATCGGCGCGCCATCGAGATGGATTTCGCTTTGCACCTGGTCAGGATCGGAGAGAGACGCGACGCGTAACGTTGGTGCGCTGTCAATCCAGCCACCGCCGTTTTCGATCTCAATCAGATAATTTCCTAAGACGAATACGCGATCAACCGCCCACGCCAGGGTGACGTCGGAGGTGACCGCCGGATGGTCGCGGTCGGCAGCGTCGACCGTGAGCAACTCGTGACTGGAGATCGAAAGGATGCTCGTGCCGAACGCAGTGGCGCGGCGTGGCTCGAAAGGCTGGTCGATGATGCCGCGGGCAGTGAGCGAGGTCGCGCCAAGGTCGATCAGTTGCACTTGCCCGGCGAAGCCTCTCTCTGGGTCCCAATCGCTAACGGGTACAAGAATAAGCCCGGCGGCAGGCAGAACGGAAAACGCTTTTTCATTCCAGACTGCTTC
>QHPM01000148.1 GCA_003219095.1 Verrucomicrobiota bacterium | reverse complement strand
CTCCCATGACCGATTGCACAGCTTCGGTCTTCGAAGTCTTCTTCGAAGTCAGCCGCGTTCGATTAAGCATGTTCAAGAAATCGGTGTTACCGCCGGTGTTCAGCTGATAGGTCCTGACCACCCTGACACCGCGCTTCCGAAAGAGATCGACAATGGTGCGATGAAGTACCGTTGCGCCCAGCTGAGCTTTGATGTCGTCTCCGATAATGGGTAAATTTTTGTCGGCAAAACGCTTTGCCCAAACCGGATCGCTGGCGATGAAAACCGGAATATTATTAACAAAACCAAGGCCGGCTTCCAGAGCACAGCTGGCGTAGAAGCGCGTCGCCTGCTCCGACCCAACTGGAAGATAATTGACCAGCATCTCGGCCGCGGAATCACGTAATTCTTCGATGATCTGCTCACGGGTGGATTCTTTCTCCAGGGGCAGGAAAGTGCGCAGTGGGTCCTGGTCGCGCATGTGGTCGGCAAAACTGTCGAAAACACAGCCCATTTTCACGATTGCGCCGGTGCGCTGGATTTTATCGCAAAAAATTTTGGTGCAGTTCGGCGGGGAAAAAATGGCCTCGCTCACATCGAGGCCTACCTTGCGGCGATCGATGTCAAAAGCGGCAACCACTTCGATGTCCTGAGGCTGATAAGAGCCGATGCGGCGGTGCATCAGGCCGGTACTGCTGCCGTTCCCACTGAAACCGCGATAAAAATTGATTCCCTGGACGAGGGAACTGGCACAGTTACCCATCCCGACGATGGCGATTCGGATTTTGTTCATTCGGTAAGCGCGACTGTATGCGCAGTGCGTTCTGGCGCGCAAGGGACAAGTTTCAGATTTTCAATGGTTAGGCCATCATTGCGCCAGAGGCCTAGGACGGCCGCAAAACGCTGATCCGCGTCCCGAAAGCCGCCGTCGCAGGGGGAATTTTGTTGAAAAAATTCGTCCGCCCGAGGAGATAAGACGAATCATGTCCGCACGCGTTCTGGCGTTTGTTGTGAGTTTCGTGTGTGTTTCTGCAGGCGCTGAAAATGTGGCTACGGCGCCGCGTTCCTACGATGTCGACCAAACGGTAGCGCTGTCGCAGGCGCAGAATCCCGAAATCGCGATTGCGCGCAAGAAAGTTCAGGCGGCGCGAGGGGGAGTGGTCGAAGCGCGTTCCGGTTTTTTGCCATCGTTGGTTTCGAGCGGGCTGCTGCGGCAACGGGAACATCAAACCGATTCGCGGCTGCGGGACGAAGACTACAATGCCTCCGTCCGCGTGGTGCAAAATCTCTACACTGGAGGTGCGACCAGCAGCCGGTTGGCGATCGCGCGATTGAATGTGGAGAAGGAGCAACTCGATCTGCAGGCCCTCATGAGTCGTGTCGCGATGGATGTGCGGGTCGCCTTTAGCGAACTTCTTCTCAACCGGGCAAAGATCCGGGTGCATGCGCAATCGGTTACCGTCCTGCAAGAGGAATTGAAGACTCAACAGGAACGCTTGTCTGCCGGCACCGTCGGGCAGTTGAACGTTCGCCGCGCGGAGGTGGCGTTGGCGAACGAGCAACCGGAGCTGATCGATGCGCAAACTCAGTTGAAGAATTCCTATTTGCGGCTGGCAGAATTGGTCGGATTGCCATCCTGGCCTGATAACTTCGAAGTTACCGGCCAACTGCAATATCAATCGCTGCATCCGGACATGAATGCATGTCTCGCCCGCGCCGACGCCGAGCGGCCGGAAGTCAAAGCGCGCGAAAAAGAAATTGAGGTCGAAGATCGACAGGCGGATCTGGACCGCAGCGCGATGCGTCCACAAGTGGAGGCATTTTCCGGTTACGAAGTTTACAATGAACGCGACCCGCTTATCGGGCGGGAATTCAATCACGGCGACGTTCTTGGACTCAATGCCCAATGGTACATTTTCGATGGCCACGCCACCAAAGGCCGGCTTGAAGCCACGCGCGCCCGGCGTGAGGCCGCCGTGCAGGCACTCAAATCGACGCGACTCTCCGTCGCTACGGACGTGCGCAGCGCTTTTCTCGATCTCGAGCAGGCGGCGCACGTCCTCGAGGATGAGACGAAAAATGTCCAGACTGCGGATGAGTCGCTCAACCTAGCGAAAGCGAACTTAGGCGCGGGTCTGGGGACGCAGCTCGATATTCTCCAAGCAGCGGCCGACGTAACTCGGACACGCACCACCCGGCTGGGCGCGATCTTCCAGCACAATGTGGCCCTGGCGCGATTAGCCCGCGCCTGCGCGAGCTCGCCGCCAGAGCTCGCGTTTGATCCTGCCAGGGGAAATGCGGCGAAGCCCGGTGATGCCGTAGCCATCGAACTCGCGCAGCCGCCGCAAAGACTGGGTGAAAAATGAAGTCTTTCTATCGCGCACTTTTCGGTTTGCTGGCGATTTATTTTGCCAGCGCGAGCGACGCCATCACGCTGGAAAAACTGTTGCAGCGTACGCTGGAAAATAATCCCGAGATTCAGAAAGCGAAATGTGATCTGGAAGGAGCGGGTGGCCGGCGCCTCGTTTTTCGCGCCGTCGCTCTGCCCGATGTGAAAATAGGTGTGCTCGGTGGAGTGGAAGGCGGCCAACGGGCTGGGCAAAAGCCTGTCCAAGTGTTTGGGTTTGGCTATGGAGGTTTCACGCAACCATTTTTTAATATGGCGGTGCCGGCATCGTGGCGGCGAGGCGATATCGAGATCTTGATCGCGCAGCAGCAATTGCACGTGGCGGTAGTTGAGCAATTGCATCAGGCGCGGCTGGCGTTTTATACCGCCATTTATAATCGGGACTTGCAACGGCTGCGCACCGAACAACGGGCGCGGTTGCAAGAAAATGTTGGCAGCCAGAAAGATCGTTACCAGTCGGGGTTAGTCGATCGCGGCGCATTCGTTAGCGCAGAGTTAGAAATGTCCGAACTTGGCTCGCCCATCGAGACGGCGCGGCGCGCCTATGAAGGGGCGCTGTTGCAGCTGCGCCAGGCCATGGGTGATGAACTCGGAGCAGAGGCGAGACTGCCCCTGCCGGAGGGCAAACTGGATTACGCCGCGGTGAAAGTCGATTTTGCCGAAGCAAGCGCCAATGCGATCAAACACCGGCCGGACTTGGAACTGGCGCGCCTGGTTGTCCGCGCCGCAGCCGAGGATCAACGCATTCTCGCGGCGGCATATTATCCCGAAATTCACTTTACCGTTTCGGGGGAATATATTCCGGTCTCGGGCGTCCGACGGACCCAAAGCGAAG
>QHPM01000147.1 GCA_003219095.1 Verrucomicrobiota bacterium | reverse complement strand
AAATCGGGTTGAAAGCCTGGTTGACCTTTCGCAATCCCCCCGCCGTCTCCAGGACCGCGCCATAAATTCCTACCGTCGCCAGCGTCACCCCCGGGGCGCGGCCAATAAAAAATCCGAGCATAATGACGTCCAACCGATAGATCAGAGCATTCAGCAGCTGGTGCGCACCGATTGGAGCGCCGTAAGCGAGTAATTTTGCAACTTCATCGCGAACCGATATGACGCCAACTTGCGCAGGGCCGCCTTGAAAAAGATTCGCCGCCAACATCAACGCTACAATTCCGCAGCAAGTAGTTCCGATGATTGCCGCCAACTCCGGGGCTAACGCATTAAACTCGATCGCGAAAGCAATGACGAAGGCGAGCGTGGTTGCAATCGATTCTGTAATGCCGCGCGAGAAAATATCGTGCTTCATCACTTTCATGCCCCAGGAAACCGAATTACTGACTCGATAAAGAGCGACGCCGGGCAGCGCGCCGAGGATAAAGGTGAAGGCGGAAAGCATTTCGCGCGGCAGGGACAATCGATCGCCAACCAGCCAAATCGTGCCGATGGCAATCGCGCCAATGACGAGGGATTGCGCGAGCACTATGACAACGGCAATGCGAAATAACGCGCGACTGCGGGCGTGATCGCCGACCGCTTCTGAGCGCGCGACAAAAGTCGTGATCGCGTTGTCCAGACCAAAGACAGCGATCTTGCTAACGAGTTCGAGACTAGCCCACGCCACCGAAAACGTGCCGAGGACAGCCGGCCCAAGTAATCGGGCAACAAGAAATGTGAAAATGCCACGAAAATTTGATGCCAGGAGTGCGAGCACATTAACGACCGCGCCTCGTTTAAGCTCCGTTCCGGCGGCATCAGCGCGCGAAAGAACATCAGTCGTGGGGGGCACGACCGGCAGCACTGTCTCAGCGGGCCTCACTGGAAGCTCGGTCGACTGCCGCTTCGTGAATGTGTTGCGACTATCCGTCCGTCTTGCATCTCGTGAATCCAATCGCACACATTGGCGATTAGTTGGTTATGAGTAACCAGAAACAACGCCTTATTGCCTTCCTGCACCAGGCGTTGCAGCAGTTCGAAAGCGCGCTGTGAATTCCGGGTATCGAGATTCCCCGTGGGTTCGTCTGCAAGAATTACGCGTGGATCGTTGGCCAGCGCCCGTGCGATGGCCACGCGCTGTTGTTCTCCGCCGGAAAGATGTCGGCTTGGCCTTTGCAATTTGTCGCCCAGATCTACTGCATTGAGTAAATCAGCCGCCCGCTCCTCCATCTCTTCGAGAGAAAGTCGCCCCAATCGGCGCATCGGAATCATGACATTTTCCTGGGCGCTGAAATCCTCCATCAGAAAATGGAACTGGAAGATGAATCCAATGGATTCGTTGCGGCGGCGGGCGAGCTCGTGATCAGGTAAATGCGACAAGGCTTCCGAACCAAGCGTGACCGAACCACCGTCGGGTTGATCGAGCAGACCTAGCAAGTAAAGAAGCGTGCTTTTGCCGCAGCCGGACGGTCCAACGACTGCGTGAACCGTTCCCAGTTCGATCTCGAGCGATACCCCTCGTAAGGCATGAACGCGAGATTCGTCCTCGCCAAGATAGCGTTCAAGGTCGCGGCAGCTCAAATACGTGACTGCGCTCATACGCTGGAGCCTCGCAAAGTAACGACGGGTGCTAATTGGGCTGCACGTCGAGCCGGGACATAGCTGGCGATAGCCACCGAGATTATCGCGAGAAGTATCGCCCAAAAGTAGTGCCGCCAGTCCCAGGCTACGATGAAATGATCTGTCGAAATCAGGCCTCGCAGGCGAATTGGAATTTGCGCAACGCTCCAGCTGAGGAGCGCACCCAACAGGCATCCAATTATACATCCAGCCGCAGCAACCAGCCCTCCTTGCCAGAGAAAAATCGCGCTGATATCGCGCCGGCGGTAGCCCATTGATCGAAGAATGGCGATCTCCTTGATCTTGGAGAGCACCGTCATGGTGAGGACATTGAAAATGCCGAAACCGGCCAGGAGGATGACGAGCGAGACCGTGATCGCAGCTGACATTCGCAGGGCAAGGAAAAGATGGAGGGTAGCTTCTTCTCGCTCTTGCCAACTCGTGGCATCGTGCTGAAAAAGCGTTTCGAAGTGTTTGGCCAAAGCTGGCGCGCGATCCGGATCACGCAGTTTGTAAATGATCATCGAAGCTTGGAATGGCTTGTGCAGGAGAGACTGGGCAACCCGGGCGTGGCAGTAGATCCGCGTCGAATCAATCGCTCCAACGCCACTCCGTGCCGTTGCCGCGACCCCGAACCGGCGGTATTGCCCACCGGGCGAAAGCAATTGCACGGTGTCCCCTACAGAAAGATTAAGAATTGCAGTGAGCCGGGCGCCCACGATCACTGAGTTCGGTCTGTTGCGAAAATCGTCGAGACTTCCGTCCTGGATTTGTTTCGCCAGGTCGGTCGTTTGAAGATGAAGAGCGGGTTCGATACCGTAAAGATCAACGGTCGCGTTTTCAAAGCCTGCGCGAGCGCTGAGCGTGCCACGCAGAACGGGGGAACAGGAAACAACATTTGAGAACTGCCGACTGATGCGCATGATTTCATTAGCGTCGGTGATCCCCTCGAAGTATTGCCGATGCGCGACATTCGTTTTTGAAGTTTTCGGTGGCACGATCGAAGCCATTTGCCGCGACTGGAAACGCTGGCGAATTATCAGCGCGCCATTGCTCCCAAGAGTCGAGTCGATGAAAAACTTGGCGAAGCCCTGAGTCTGCGCCTGCATGCAGATAAAGAAAGCGACGCCAAAGACGACGCCGCTGAGACTAAGTAATAATGCGCGCTTGCGGTGCGTAAGAAACCGCAGAGCGATGTAAAGCGGGGGCGTCACTTCACCTTGCTCTCGCCTGGAATTTCCACCATGCGCTGATGCACGAAACGGCCGGGCTGCAACCGATCTTGGT
>QHPM01000146.1 GCA_003219095.1 Verrucomicrobiota bacterium | reverse complement strand
GCTACTTGAAACGCTGACTAAGTGGGACAGTTGGGGCCGAGTCTTAAATTCCTCGACAGGTGATTGCGCATCCCGGTATTGGGAGGAATGGCGCCGCCGTTACGAATCGAGTATGAAGGGCGCTGGGCGCTGTATCACCTAACTGGCCGGGGGAATGCTGACCTTGTTCTCGTTAGGTCGATGGCTCGACAAAAACGCTCACATGTGGGGAAAATGAATCCTCAATCGGTAGCAGATAAAGAGAACCAGGATCGCGCCCAGTGTGGAAAAAATGAGGCCAGCAGGATGGTATCGTGCGCTTGCCGGCCGTGAAAACATGTGGGTGACGGCGCCGCCGATGATCGATCCAATGATGCCGAGCACAATCGTCCAGAAAATCGTCATGTGCGTGTGCATGACCGATTTCGCAATCGCGCCCGCGATTAACCCAACCAGAATGTACCAAATTAAGTGAAACATAGTTTTTACCTCTGTGCGCCTGCTAGACATTGAGCAGGCGATTCGCCACGGCTACGACACGATAATGACAAGCGCCATGGTTTCACGTTGATCTCTCCTTCTTAAAGAGTTTCCAGCCTCTTCTCCTTACAATCGGCTCAAAGCCGCTGACCGGTTTCATTTTCGTCAATGCTGCAAAGATTCTCTTTTTGGTTTTCATTTCATTGACGGAGTTGGTGAAGGAGTGTCTCTCACCGTCTTTTTCTTGCATGCCAGGGCTTCGTCCGGATACGCTCGCAACAATGTTCGTTGTTAATGCGGCCCAGTTCGCCAAATCCGGAGGGATGGCCGCGATTTTCGATATTTCTTCGCGCCGCACCAGGGGACGCAAACCGATTAGACGGATTTTATCTGCCTTTAATTGCAGATTTTTCCGGCCGAATACTCGTTAGGTGCTATGACGCAAACATCGAGTAACATGAAGGAGGTAAGCCATGCAGATTGATGTCATCGATCCGAAAAAGACCGCCATGATCGTAGTCGACATGCAAAATGACTTCGTGGCTCCCGGCGCGGCGATGGAGACGCCCGCAGCGCGAGCCGTCGTGCCCAGGCTCACCGAAGCGCTAAAAATCTGCCGCGACGCAGGAATCAAAATCATCTATACGGCGCATGTGCACCGTCGAGATGGAAGCGACATGGGACTTTTCGATGACATGCATGCCCCGATCGCCAAGCGTGCTGCCTTGGTTGATGGCACACCAGGAGTGGAGATCTACCCTGAGTTGGCGCCGGCACCTGGCGAGCACGTCATCAAGAAGCATCGTTACAGCGGCTTTTATGGCACTGATCTCGACATGATCCTGCGCGAGTGGGGTGTCGACACAGTTATCATCTCGGGCACTACGACCGAGAACTGCTGCCACGCCACCGCACGCGATGCGATGTTTCGGAATTATCGAGTCGCATTTCTTTCCGACGCGACAGCTACGTATGACTATCCAGACCGAGGATTTGGTGCCATGCCGAATGCCGAAGTCCATCACGCCACGCTGGTGATTCTCGCGGACTCGACGGCACACGTGATGTCGGTCACCGATATGAAAGCGCGAATTTGCACCTAACCGAGCGATCCAGCCGATGGCCCCGTTTTGTTGCGTGGCGATTGTCTGTTAGCGACAGACCCCGGCCACGGCTAATTTTGTGACTCGTTAGATGACTCCGTCTTCGACCCCGGAAGCGCCGATCGTGCGGGAAGCGCGGGCCGCTGATACGGGAGCGCTGGCTTTGTTGCTGAGCGAACTTGGGTACCCGGTCACGCCAGAGGTGTTGTCGTCCCGCCTGCAGAAGCTGCCGTCCGCACATTGCACATTCGTCGCCGAGCTTGAAGGAGCTGTCGCTGGCTTTGCGGGTTGTTCGGCTTTGGACATTTACGAGAGCGATACTCCTGTCGGTTGGGTCATGGCTCTCTCTGTGGCGGAGCGCTTCCGGCGGCGCGGCGTCGGCCGAGCACTACTCCTGCGTGTCGAGCGGTGGTGTGCCGATGCGGGCCTTCGTGATATTCGAGTTCATAGCGGCGAGCAGCGCACGGATGCTCATGCGTTCTACCGGGCGTGCGGCTTCCACCATACCGGGAGGCGCTTTAAGAAGTCTTTGCAGCCACCTCAAGGATGATTGCAACGTCATCTAATCGTGCGACGCACCGAACCGCGGTCTGTCCTTATGCCTAGTCGAAAAGGAGCAGCAATGCGCTAAGACGCTTCTGGTAGTCAATTTCCAAGAAAATCTGAACTATTAGAATTGACATACCCGCTAAAAACGCTCTGAC
>QHPM01000145.1 GCA_003219095.1 Verrucomicrobiota bacterium | reverse complement strand
TTCAATCTCGGCGTCGCGCGCCACGGCGTTATCGTTCCTTCCTCGATCGGTTGCTAAACGTCTAACTGCTGCCGATCGGGCGATCTCTCTCAAGGGAGCGACAGGAATCGATCAACCTTCCGTTTTCGAGCGGAAAAGATGCCGATTTTAATCGCGACCTGATACAATGCTCCCATTCTGTGCGAGCTGCGCAGCCATTACCAAACAACACCAACCGACCTGACGGATCACGAGGATGCTCGCGCAGTCCATGAACGGTATCTCTTTCCGCAACGCCAGCTTCATGTTTTTCCTGGCCGCTGCCTCGGGTTGTCGTATTAACGCCGAGGCCGCGGAGACAGGAGCGCCGATCTCGTTCGAAATTGCTCCAGTACCCGTGTGGGTGAAGCCGGTCGCTACGCCAAATGAAAGCGGAACCGACCAAGATAGCGCCGGAACTTTCTACATGTTAGTCGACCGACAGGAAAACGTCGATCGAAACGCTTTCTATTATCACGATCTCCGCAAGATCAGCTCGGAGAACGGCGTGCAAAGTGGCGCGTTCCTTTCTGCGACTTTTAATCCGGCGTTCCAAAAACTAACTTTGCACGCTATTCGGGTCATTAGAAATAAGATCCCACTTGACCGTCTCGATCGATCGCAGATCAAGCTCACTCCTAGCGAGGAAGACCCGCAGCGCCTGGCCTATCATCCGTATTACACGGCGGAAACTGCCTTGGACGACGTGCGAGTGGGCGACGTGATCGAATTCGCCTACACCATCGAAGGCGCTAGTCCGTTGCGCGGGAGAAGATGCTTCGAACTTTTCCCGATGCAGTGGGAAATTCCGGTCGGGCGGAACGTTCTTCGGTTGATCCATTCATCGCAGCGAAAGTTAATCTTCCGCGCGAGAAACGATTCCATTCAACCGGTTGTTTCTACCGAGAAAGGAATCACGGAGTTGTTCTATGAAAGCACGAATGTCCCCGGGCTGAAGGTGGCGGACGACGTGCCCGATGATTACGTTCCCAGGTGGCAATTGCAGGTCAGCGAGTTCGGTAGTTGGGCTGAGGTTGCGCAGTGGGCGCTGCCACTTTTCGAGACGGACGTCCCAGATTCGGGCGAGTTCGCTGATCAAGTCGCGAAACTCAATGCAATCTCCGACCCGGAGCAGCGCGTCGTGGCGGCCTTGCGATTCGTCGAGGATGAAATTCGTTACGTAACCGTCGAGTCCGATCCCGCCGCACATTTGCCGACTTCCTTGAATGACGTCGTGCGCCGTCGTTTTGCCGACTACAAGGACAAGGTTGTGCTGCTTGTTACCTTGCTCCGCCAAAGCGGCATCGACGCTGCACCGGCGCTGGTCAGTAAATCTTTTCGAGCTAACTTGCGAGAACTGGTCCCTTCGCCGCGTAGCCTCGACCACGCAATCGTTGAGGTGCGCCTCGGTGCGACCATACATTGGATTGAACCGACGAGAACCGGCCAACATGGCCCACTCTCGCAGGTATATGTCGCGAACTACGGCGAGGCGCTCGTGCTGCGCCCGAACACGAAGGGCCTGACTACATTTACAGCGCCTCCGACATCGTGGCCATCGAAGAACGTGGTTGAGAATTATCGAATCCAGCCGCCTGGGAAAAATTCCGAGCTCGACGTCGTCTCGGAATACCGCGGTCTTGCGGCGGATTCGCAGCGGGGCTCATTTCGAGAAAACACCCGCGAGGAAATCCAGAAACGTTACCTCGACTACTACGCGCGAGATTTTCCCGAGATCAAAGTCGAGAAACAGCTCTTCTACGAAGAATTGCCCGGAGAAAATGCCTGTCGTGTGACCGAGTCTTACGTGGTCCCAAAAATCTGGCAACTCTCCGACGATAAAGACCGCTACCGAATCTTCCTGCGCCCTGGCGACATTTACTCGGCACTGGGCTCCGCGACGGCGGCCCAACGCAGCGAGCCGTTGAAGTTAGATTACCCAAACAACGTTGTGCAGGAGATCGACGCGCAGATGTTCGACGATTGGCCGCTTGAAGTAAAAGCCAACGCAATCGAAACGAAGTTTTTTCGCCTCCGCGACGACCCGAGAGCCCGTGGCTCATATCTCCAGTTACATTATTCGTTAGAAATGCTGAAAGACCGGGTCGAAGTAGCTGAACTTCAGAAATTCAACGGGGCGATCAACGATGCTAAAGATTCCCTCGGTTACAGCCTTACTTACCGCACTCCGCAACAGTTGGAAAAAACCGGGCGCCATGCCCTAAACTGGGCCGTCGCGGCAGCGGCGCTTTGTTTTTTCGGGACGGCGAGCTTTTTCGCCTATCGGTATTTTCGCGACAGCCGATTGGCCCAGCCGCTGCCACCGCCGATTGACGCGTCGGCCCGTTTAAACGGCCTCGGCGGCTGGCTCATCCTGCTGGCGGTCGGTCAGATATTGCGGCCACTTGGTTTTATCAAAACAGGATTCGATCTTTGGCCGACCATGTTCCATACGGACTCGTGGCGATCGCTCACCGATCCGATCGAATCATCTTATCATCCCTGGTGGGGTCCGACGCTTCTTTTCGAGCTTTTCTTCAACATCGGCTCCCTGGTGCTTTGTGCTCTCCTCATTGCGTTGTTCTTCACTAGGAAAGCTGCATGGCCACGCTGTTTTGCAGTATTTCTAGTCTGCAGCCTTCTTGGAACCATCTTGGACATTTATTTTATCCACCATATTCCGGCGGCACATGGATCCCTCTCCAGCTCGATTCCCGCCATTGTCGCAGCTGTGGCGGGCGCCGCGATCTGGATCCCGTATCTGTATTTCTCGAAGCGGGTAAAAGCGACGTTTCGATACTGATCGCAGAATCTTCCTGGCAGTTATTTTTGGAGCTTGCTTAAGCTTGCGTCTAGTTCCAACCCGCGGATTGAAGATTAGATAGAAAATTTTCTATGAAAGATAGTTATTGAAGAAGATTGAACACAAGCAAACCAGCCGCGAGTAGGGCGACCGTAATAATGAAGAGGGCAAATTTCTTACGACTCCAGGTTGGAAGCACCTCGTCCGGCGAAAGGTCCGCGGTGCGTTTCATCCCTTCCGGTGTGGCAAAGCCGAGGGCCAGTAACACGATCAACGCTTTGATCGCCCAGCTCGGCGCTTCAAACGCGGGAAGGAAAGCTACTTGAACCAACAACCATGCGACTACCCCATAAGCAATCGCAACCTTGTGAACGTTGCGCCGCTTCAATTCGGCGAAGAAATTATTCGGCATAATGGCGTCTGCTGCTATGCCATAAAGCAGAAAGCTTTAAGTGTTAAGCTTTAAGTTTTTAAGTGAGGAAACTGGAGCGTTCAGCATCGTAAAAGGCTTCGCTCATGCGGCCAGCATCCAGCATCTGTTCTGGTCGCGAGAGCAGCGAGCCAGAGGTCAGAGTCAGACGTCAGCAAAGAAATAGACTAGGCTAAATCGTGGATTCACAGTCATTGCTCAATATTCACGATCATTACCGTGCGGCTCGCGCTAAACTGCCAAAGGACGTGTTGGACTATTATGACGGTGGAGCATTGGATGAAATTACGCTGCGCGAGAATACTGTCGGCTGGGAACGGTTGAAGCTTTTCTACCGCGTCCTCGCAGGAGTCGGGACCCGCGATCTGAGCACCACAATTTTGGGTCAATCTATCTCCGTGCCAATAGGGATTGCGCCAACGGCATTTCAGAAACTCGCGTGCGCCGCGGGCGAGATGGCAACGGCAAAAGCGGCCAAGGCGGCAGGGACCTTGTTCGTTCTCAGTTCGTTCTCGAACACCGCGATGGAGTCGGTTCTTCCGCAGGCAGCGAGTCCGCGCTGGTTTCAGCTCTACGTGTATAAGGACCGTGGGATCACCGACGAGCTGGTGCGACGAGCGGAAGCGGCCGGAGCGGAAGCAATCGTCGTGACGGTTGACGCACCAGGTCTGGGCACGCGCGAACGCGATGTGCGGAACAGCTTTCGGTTGCCGGATGATCTCGGGCTGGAAAATCTAGTGCCATTGGGCAAAGGGAATTTTCCAAAAGTGACAGGATCTGGTCTGGCCGCTTATGTGCGAGAAAACTTCAAGAGCGACCTCAACATTGAAGATCTCGATTGGTTGTGCGGTTGCACGCGGTTACCGATAGTGGTGAAAGGTGTCTGTCGCGGCGACGATGCGCGCCGTGCGGCCGAGCATGGCGCGAAAGCCGTGGTGGTTTCGAATCATGGCGGACGACAACTCGATACCGCGCCCGCGACCTGCGAAGTTTTGCCACATGTGGCCGCTGCCGTGGGCGATCTTTGCGAGGTCTATGTCGATGGTGGGATTCGTCGCGGCAGCGATGTCTTCAAAGCGATTGCGCTCGGCGCACGGGCGGTGCTGATCGGTAGGCCAATCTTATGGGGTCTGTGCGTGGGCGGCGAGGAAGGCGCGACCAACGTTCTGGAAATTCTCCGGC
>QHPM01000144.1 GCA_003219095.1 Verrucomicrobiota bacterium | reverse complement strand
GTCACATCTTCCGGCAACGTCTTAATTACCGTACCGGATCTCGCATCGATCTTCTCCGGATATTGCGCGCGGTAGCCATTCTCAAGCAATTGCAAGGCGGCGCGCGCTTGCTCGAATGTCACGCCCGGTTTCAACCGGCCGACCGCGCGCAGAAATGCGGTGCCGCGCATCATTCGTTCATGCGAAAAACCCGGGATGATGAACGGCTTGGTCGTCCAGATATCGGCGTTCGGTCCGGTCCACGAGACCGGGAGCTTCGGTATCACCCCAACAATCGTGTGCGAGACCCCGTCGAGTGTGAGCGCGCGCCCGATCACGTTTGGATCGCCGCCCAGTCGCCCTTTCCAAAAACGATCCGTCACCACAGCAACATCGGCGCCTTCCTCTTCCTCCGGCAAAAATGTCCGGCCGCGAATCGCGCGCAGGCCGAGCACATCGAACCAATTCGATGTCGTCTTGAAGATCGGAACTTGAAACGGATCGCCAAGTCCGGTCACCGTGGCGGCGATACCATTCTCACCAGCAAATCCGTCGAAGATGGTTTGCCCATCGCGGAAATGCACGAAACGCGGTGCGGAAAGTGGGAAATCGACCGTCTGTTCTTTGAAATGCGAGAAGACGTGGAGCAAGCGCGCCGGTTGCTGGAAGGGCAGCCCGCGCAGGAACAGATCATTGATCAGACTAAAGATGGCGGTGTTCAACCCGATCCCGAGCGCAAGCGTTAGCACCGCGAGAAGAGTGAATCCTGGCGACTTGAACAACTGACGAAAAGCAAAGCGAACATCAGTCATCATGGCGGTTGCAACTTTGTAACTCTTTTAACTTTTGTAACCAAAAATCTGATGCGCCAATCGGTGCGATTGGATTCAAATAATAGACGTCACATAGGCTGCCGTTTGTCTAATCAAATTGACCTGTCACACGCACCTTATTGGAAAGTTATTTCCTATTTACTGCAGGTAATCGCGCGGTTCGACAAGGTGGAATCCGGGGGTGTTCTGAACAAAGTGCCGCAGCCAAAAGGCATGGCCTGAGCCGAAAACAACGAGCACGCGATCCCCGGGCTGCGCGATTTGTGTGAGCTTGGCGAAGATTTTCGCGTTGCGTTGATACCAGGCGGCATTCAGTTCTGCTCCAGGTTGTTCTTTTTCGTTCGCCAGCGGAAGGAGCGCATAATAAAAATTCTGGTGATCGGAGAGCACTCGCGCCGGCTCGTTCACATCGGCGAGCATGACCCGGATCGGTTTCGTTTTCTGCGCGGTTTCCATTTGTTTCATCATTTGTCCAACCTTTTCCTGAATCCGGTCGAGTGCCGCGCCTTGCTCATGCGCCTTGGCATAGGCGTCCACTTTATCGAATGGAAAATAATCGATCGTCTTGCTCTGCTCATCAATGCCGTAGACGGATTTGTGACCTAGCTGACGCGCGAGACGAAACGCGATCTGTGTGCGCTCATCCGGATCCCGGTTCAACGTTTCCGGGGTGAATTCCTCGAACTTCTTGGTTACGAAATCGGAACGATCGGACAGCGCTTCGACCGTGATCTTAGTCGGATTGAATTTTGCGAGACACGACGCGACTTCGGCAAGCTCGGCCTGCTTGGCCGGTGTAAGGACGCTATCGACTTTCATGTTATGTAAGTCCTGACCGGGATTTCCGAAGTGATAAGTGCCTAGCACCATCACTTGGATGGGAGCGGATGCTGGGGCCGGGCTTTGCGCGGGAAGGTTCATGCTGAGAAAAGCAACGAGGCAGCTGCTGACGCGAAATTTCATAACGTGAGTAACTCTGCTGCATTGGATGCGATCTCGCACACGTTTGGATTCAATTAAGAGATGCAACTTCTGTGAGTGTGTGTGTGAACTTGAAACCTGCGCTCCCCAGAGCGCGAGCGCGTGACAGCACCCCGCGCGGTGATACCGTGCGCGAGATGGAAGCGGCCGATTGGGTATCGCTGAATGATGAACAGCTTCTCGAGCGCCGCATCTCCAAGCTCGGTTTGCGGCTCGAGGGGACAACACTCGAACCCCTGATCAAGCAACTTTACGATGAGCTTTCGGCCAAGGGGCTCGTCTTTCATCCGCCATGTCACATCGGGGACGAATGGTTCGTGCCGGTAGGAATTCCGGCGATCTTTGTGCCGTTCTTTCTCGTGGACGATCGGCTGCGCGCTCTCGAGCGGACAATGATGCTGGAGGTCGAGGGAGAGACCAAAGAGTGGTTTATGAAACTGATCCGGCACGAGGCGGCGCACGCCTACAACTACGCCTATCACCTTCCGCGCAACAAAAAGTGGGAGCAGATTTTTGGGCAAACTTCCGACGAAGAAACGCCGGACACTTACCGGCCGCGCCCGTTCAGTCGCAGTTACGTGGTGAATCTGGACGATTGGTATGGACAGAGTCATCCGGATGAAGATTTCGCGGAGACGTTTGCCGTCTGGCTCACGCCCGGGCTCGACTGGCGCACGCGTTATGCTGGGTGGAAGGCGTTGCAAAAACTCGAATTCGTCGATGAGCTGATGCGTTCCTTGGCGGGAAACCCGCCTGTGAATACGCCAAAGTATCGCGTCGCCAACTACAATTGTCTGAACCTTAAGCTCAAGACCTATTACGCGCGCAAACGAAAGCTTTACGAAGATACGTATCCGGATTTTTACGACACCGACCTGCGGCAGCTCTTTGGCGCGCCTGCCGGTCTAAAGGCCAGCTCCTATTTGCGCCTGCGGCGTCGCCGGTTGCTCAATGCCGTCTGCCTCTGGACTAACGAGAAGAAGTACCGGGTAAACGAACTTCTCACGCGACTGATCGAGCGTTGCGACCATCTC
>QHPM01000143.1 GCA_003219095.1 Verrucomicrobiota bacterium | reverse complement strand
GCGGAGTGTGATCGTCGGTCATTCCCCCACCGAGATAGGTGAAATGAGCGCGTTGACCGAGCGCATCAGCCGCGGCAAAAATGTTGCGCGTTAAGCCGGCGGGCGAATCGGACGGCAGCGTTACATCGAGCGATTTGTCGCCGACCATATCGAAGAGGATTCCGCCGCGAACAGATTTCGCTTTCCCCGAATCGCGCAGCTCTTCCGCAAAATGGCGGCTGCCGTAGAGACCATCGGTGGTGGTAAAGTTTTCGAACGCTTCCTCGCCATCGAAAAACAAAAGCTCGATCTTGGCGGCAAGGGCTGGGCTCATCGCCAGTACTCGGGCCATTTCAATGAGCAAACCAGTGCTCGATCCGCCGTCATCCGCGCCCACAAAGCGAATGGTATCGAAGGATTTGGTGTCGTAGTGAGAGCAAAGAAAGAACTGTGCTGCCTCATTTTTTTCCTTAATCCCAAAGCGCGCAATCAGATTTACAAATGTGATTTTTCCGCGCGGAGTCTGGTCGGAAAATTCAGAGCGCGTTACGGTCCAACCGGCAGACTTCAACTGTTCGATAATATAAAGGCGCGATTTCTCCAACGCTTCCGAACCGGCGGGGCGCGGGCCGAGATCAACCAGATGCTGGACGTGGGTAAATGCTTTCTCGCCGGAAAAATTTTCCCAAAGCGGCGCGGTTCGAAAACTGCAACTCTGGACCAACAGAATCGCGCATGTGGTGAGAAACAACGCAGGCGAGGGGCTACAGCGCATGGCGCCGGCTCAATTTTCTGGCGGGAGTCCGATCACCTGCATGATGCGCTGCAAGTCGTCAGCACCGTAGTATTCAATTTCGATTCGACCTTGTTTTTCACCGTGATGCAAAACCACGCGTGTCCCCAGATGCTCCTGCAAGCGCGATTGCAAATCTTCAACCGCACTCGCGTTCACCGATACCATTGACGGACGACGACGGCGCGGTTTCGCCTGGCCTAGCTGACGAGCGACAAGTCGCTCCGTTGCCCGCACTGTCGCACTGCGTCTTAAGACCATTTCCGCGACAGCCAGCTGTTCTTCTGGCGATTTCAGCGCAAGCAATACTTTGGCATGCCCGACCGAGATCAAATCCTGGGTCAGCCACGTTTGCACTTGCTCGTGCAAGTCCAGCAGCCGCATGGCGTTTGCCACGGCGGCACGGCTTCGACCAACCTTGTGCGCGATTTCTTCCTGACGCATCCCAAATTCACCTGCCAAACGAGCGTAACCCTGCGCTTCTTCGATCGGATTCAGATCGGCGCGCTGTAAATTTTCAATGATCGAAAGCTCGAGCACGTCGCGATCACTCGCGCTCCGAATAATTACAGGGACTTCATCCAGCCCCACTTCCTGGGCCGCCCGCCAGCGCCGTTCCCCGGCGATCAATTCGTGGCGTCCATCGATCGTCCGCACAATCAGAGGTTGAATAATTCCATGTTGGCGAATCGATTCGACTAACTCCGAAAGCGCATCGCGTTGCGGAGCGGCCGGGCGGAAGCCGGCCTAATCATTCACGAGGGGCAGCTCACCTATGCGCAGTCTGGTTTTACAAAAATAATCGATCTGGGCGAATGGTGGAAAGAACGGACCGGCCTGCCATTGCCTCTGGGTGGCAATATTCTGCGTAGGGACATTCCGCGCGATATTCAGCATGATCTGACCGCGATGTTAACCGAGACCTTCACCCTCGGGCATTCACCCGATCCGGATGACGCTTTCATGTTTTACGCGATGGCAGCGAACAAAATCGATTTGCGCGGTTATCGTTTCGAACATCGGCTGGAGGACATTCAGACTTTGAACGAACGCGCGATGCGCGGGGAGCTGCATATTTCTGCGGTCTCGATCCATGCCTGCGCCTACGTCGGAGATAAATATTTGTTGCTGCCATGCGGCGCGAGCATGGGCGACGGCTACGGCCCGTTGGTGATTGAAAAAGACCGAACACCGGTCCGAGCGGTAGGCTCTACCAGCCGGAGCGCGAACACCGAACCCGCCTACGCCGAAGGCTACGGCGTGGCAGGCATCGAACACCGAGCACCGAATGAAGGTGCTCGGAGCCGCTTGCGGGACCGAGTAATCGCGGTGCCCGGGACGATGACGAGCGCGTTTTTGGCACTGCAACTTTATCTTGGCGAATTCAAATACATCGTCGTGCCTTTCGACGAAATTTTCGCGGCAGTACGGAACGGTCGTGCTGATGCTGGCTTAATCATTCACGAAGGCCAGCTTACTTATGCGCACTCGGGTTTTACAAAAATAATCGACCTGGGACGATGGTGGAAAGATCGAACAGGACTGCCATTGCCGCTGGGTGGAAATGTTCTGCGCAAGGATATTCCGCGCGAGATTCAGAGTGATCTGGCCGCGATTTTGCGAGAGAGCATCGAATTCGGCCTGAACCATCGTGCCGAAGCGGTGCAACACTCGATGCCGTATGCGCGCGGCATGGGCAGCGACCTGGCATCAAAGTTTATCGGAATGTATGTAAACGAGTTCACACGCGATTATGGCGAGGTCGGACGCGAGGCTATCCGCCGGTTTCTTGGCGAAGCGCGCGAGCGCGGTTATATCGATCGTGAAATCTTGATCGAGTTCGTAAAGTAGATATCGGTCGCCGCTATTTTTTCTTCGCGCCCGGAGACGGCGAAGCTTTCGGCTTGCTTACCGCTTCCACGACGAAATTCTTCACTCGCTCGGCCTCTTGTTTGAAGCCGCTGGTGAAATCATGAGTGCCGTACTCAAAAAGCACGACGAAAGAGAAGGTGAAAAAAACAAATAGGACGAGCCAGAACAGCCCGCGAATGAGAGACATCGCGCGATCTTAAGGCAGTGATGCGGCCTGGTCAACGACGCTATAACCAAGGGAAGCCTTCGCAGTTGAACCGGGAGGCGAAGCTGCGATTCTGCTCGCGATGCGGGTGCCGCTGCTCGACCTAGGTGAACAATATCGCGCCCTAGCCGCGCCGATTCGTCAGCAAATCGATGAAGTGTTGCAGAGCCAGCGTTTCATCCTCGGGCCAAAAGTGGAGCAGTTCGAAGGCGCGCTTTGCGATTACACCGGCGCAAAATTCGCCATCGGCGTTTCCTCCGGAACGGACGCGTTGCTCGCAGTCTTGATGGCGCTGGAAATTGGACCGGGCGACGCCGTGATTACGACGCCTTATTCGTTTTTCGCGACTGCTGCCTGCATTGCACGGGTCGGCGCGACGCCGCTCTTTGTCGATATCGAGCCGGAAACTTTTAATATTTCACCCGAAGCGATCCGATCGTTCATCGAGAAAAATTGTCGCGAGGTGAACGGCGTCCTGATGACGCGGGACCGGCAAGCCGTTCGCCTGATTATTCCGGTGCATCTTTTCGGATTGTGCTGCGAAATGGACACGATCATGGAGATCGCGCGTGAAAACGAACTGCTTGTGATTGAAGATGCGGCCCAGGCCATCGGCGCCGGATACCCTCAGACCGGGGGAATCGCATCGGCGGGGGCGATCGGGGATATCGGTTGCTTCAGCTTCTATCCTTCGAAAAACCTTGGGGCGGCCGGTGACGCTGGCGCCATCGTTTGTATGGCGGAAAGTCTGGCAACGCGCTTACGAACCTGCCGCCAACACGGCATGGAACCGCGCTATCATCATCAATTCATCGGCGGGAATTTTCGCCTTGATGAACTGCAAGCGGCGATTTTGCAGGTGAAATTACCACATCTGACCGGTTGGTCGGCCGCTCGTCGCGCGGCCGCTGATTTTTACCGCGCGGAATTTTCCAGCCGCAATTTGGCGAATTCTGTCATTCTTCCGGCCGAACCATATCGGGAACGCACCGGCAATCATCACATCTATCATCAGTTCGTCATTCGGGCAGAGGGACGGGATGAATTAAAAGCGCATCTCACCAGCAACGAAATTGGAAACGAGATTTACTATCCAGTTCCGCTCCATTTGCAGGAATGCTTTTCCTATTTGGGACACAAAGAGGGCGACTTTCCGGAAGCGGAACGCGCGGCCGCCAAAACGCTGGCTTTGCCGATTTATCCAGAGTTGAGTCGCGAAGCGCAGCGATTTGTGGTGGACAAGATTGCGGAGTTTTACACGTAGAAATTACGCGACCGTCATCCTGAGCCCCCAACGCTTTCGGGGCGAAGGACCTCACGCAGGTAAGATCTCACCGAAGTTTGAGTGACGATGAACAAAATATGAGGTTCCTCGGTCGTGACCGACCTCGGGATGACAGAACGCTTCGAACGGAGTGATCACTTGCAGCGCCTCTGGCGCGAGCCTATATCAACGCTCGCGAAAGGGTAGGTTCCGGAGTGGCCAAACGGGGCAGACTGTAAATCTGCTGGCTTTACGCCTTCGCTGGTTCGAATCCAGCCCTGCCCAGTCCCTTCGAACGTCCCGTTTTTCTTGCGAACGGCTCCGCTTGTACTAACAGCCATCCACCTGACTGTGGGGCCAACCCCCGAAAGCTTTCG
>QHPM01000127.1 GCA_003219095.1 Verrucomicrobiota bacterium | reverse complement strand
CGAATGGGCGCATTGGGTTTTTATGCCCCGCAATTGAAAGAGCATGGTTGTGCCGGGTTAAGCTACACCGCTTACGGCCTGATCATGCAAGAGCTGGAACGGGCCGATTCCGGCTTGCGCTCGCTGGCCTCGGTGCAGGGATCACTTGTCATATATGCGATTCACGCCTTCGGCACGCCGGAACAGCAGGAGCGCTGGCTTCCCGGACTGGTGTCGGGCGAACGCATTGGTTGTTTCGCGCTAACGGAACATGGACACGGCTCGGATCCCGGCGGCATGGAGACGCGCGCCAGACGCGAGGGCGATCATTATGTTTTGAATGGCAGCAAGTGTTGGATCGGTAACGCTTCCATCGCGGATATAAAATTGGTGTGGGCAAAAGATGACGACGGTCGTGTTGGCGGATTTGTGGTGGAGAAAGACGCAACCGGATTTCGTGCGAAGGATATTGAGGGGAAGTTCAGTCTTCGCATGTCGCGGACGTCCGAATGCTGGTTCGAAAACTGCCGGATACCGGCAGAGAATCGTCTGCCCAAGGCCTCGGGGCTGGGAGCGCCGTTAGCATGTCTTTCGCAGGCGCGGGTAGGCGTTGCCTGGGGAGTGATTGGCGCAGCGATCGACTGTTATGAAACGGCGCTGGCCTATGCCAAATCGCGCCAGCAGTTTGGTCGTCCCATTGCGGAGTTCCAATTGGTGCAGGAAAAACTGGTTTGGATGGTGCAGGAAATTACGAAGGCCCAACTGTTGGCCCTGCGTCTCACCCGCATGATGGAGGCAGGCCAGGTTCGCCCTGAGCAGATTTCGCTGGCGAAGCGAAACAACGTGTGGATGGCACTGGAATGTGCGCGCAAAGCGCGTGACCTGCTCGGCGCCGTGGGCATCACGGATCGGTATTCCGTGGTCCGGCATCTCATGAACCTTGAGGCGGTTTCCACCTACGAAGGCACTCATGATATTCACACCCTGGCCGTTGGTCGCGACATCACCGGGCTCAGCGCCTTCGGGGGATGAATAATGTGGGAGGGACCTCAGTGTCCCGAACGAACGATTATAAAAGAGTCGCGGCACTGAGGCCTCTCCCACATTTGTCTTGAATCGCGCCTGCCGCGGCTGATTTCTGGGAGCGCAGGCCGCGAGCCTGCAATAGCCGGCGAAGGTTTGCGGATGTTTCTGGCAAGCTGCCAGAAACTGCAGGCTGGCAGCCTGCGCTCCCCAGAAGAGACGCTCTGCTCGGGATGACAGGACGGGAAGATTAGTTAGATTAAGGAAGCGACTTTTGCCCTTCTCTTTTCCCTCCACCCGGAGGAGAAGACGAAGGGTGAATGGACAAAAATTTCAACTCTGAACTTCAAATATGGAACCTGTTTATATCCTCGGCGGCGGGCGCACCGACTTTAAGCGCAACCTGAAGAAAGAAGGCAAAACAATCCGGCACCTGATCACCGAAGCTGGAAAGAAAGCGCTCGATAATGCGAAGACCGATCCGGCGGAAATTCAAGCCGCCGCGGTTGGTAATTTCAACGCCGGCCAATTTACCAAGCAACTGCATCTGGGAGCGTTCATCCCGGAAATCGATCCGAAATTACACGGCCTGCCGACGATGCATACCGAAGCAGCATGCGCGTCTGGCGCGCTGTCGGTTCTTCTCGGTGCGCAATGGATCATGGGCGGATTCCACGACGCCGTTTTGGTGGTCGGCGCAGAGCAACAAAAGACAATGTCGTCGCTCGACGGTTCTGATGTCCTCGGTGCAGCCGCGGATTATCACATCGAGAAACCGGAGTACGGCGATTTCATGTTTCCGAAATTGTTCGGGCGCATTGCGCAGATCTACATCGAAAAGTATGGCGCTTCCGAGAAAGACCTGGCCTGGGTCGCCTACAAAAACTATGCGCATGCGCGTCTGAACCCGCCTCCGCCCTTGAAGGTCTCGGACTGTTCGCAGATCACGGATGGCGCGGCGTCGCTCGTATTGGTTTCGGGCAAATATCTGGATCGGATTGGTCGTGATAAATCAACGCTGCCACGCCTACTCGGTTTTGGTCACACCACCGATTACCTCGCGCTGGAGAAGAAGGATGCCCCGATATTCTCGACTGCCCGTAAGGCTGCCGAGAAGGCTTTCACAATGGCGAAGCTCAAGGCGCGCGACATCCAGGGTGCAGAAGTGCACGATTGTTTCTCGATTACCGAAATCGTCGCCTACGAAATTCTTGGCCTGGCGGAGAAGGGAAAAGGTGCCGAGTTGGCGAGGAGCGGAGCGACCGCGCTTCCTCAAGTCCGAGGCGAACATATTAGCGGCAAAATCGGCTGGGAGATTCCAGTCAACACCGGTGGCGGCTTGATTGGCGATGGCCATCCGGTTGGAGCGACAGGCGTGCGTCAGGTGTTTGAGGCTTACCAGCAGTTGACTGGGCAAGCGAACGCGCGGCAGATTGAAGGGGTAAAGCGTTTCCTTACCTTTAACATGGGTGGAAGCCTCACGACTTCCGTCGCCATGATTTGGGGGCGGGATTAAAAGCGTCTCAGTTCTCAAGCGGAATTTTCCACGAAAGACATCTCCGGTAGCGTAGTTGTTCCTAAAGGAAGCTTCGACCCCCAAGCAACCTCTTTTCCCGATTATCGTTAGTTACTTAAGAAATCTGCAGCAGTGCAGAATCAATCGCTCGCGCGATCAGCCAGAACGCGCTCAATGCGGCGGTCGGAGTCACGAGTTGGTAAGACGAAATCGCGCGTGGCGATCAACAAGAATAAAACACGCGCGCGACGTCTTTCCGCTCTAGCCGGGATCGGTCATCCCGGCCGGGCATCATCGATGCCGGCTACAACTGGCCACGTAAACTTGAGATGGGAATTTTGTGAAGCAATTAGAGGGAGCGATCCGCTAATCGCGTGGTCCCCGATTACCGAGCGAGGACGACGTCTTTCTTTGACCAGGTATGAGATTGGCCGCAATGCGGGCAATTCAATTTGTTGTTCTTAACTTTGGCCTTGGCCCACAAGTCTTCCCTGATTGTCTGCCCGCTGGGAGTGAGTTTCGCGGTCGAAGGGCACCTGATTAATAGCCGTTTGGTAATTGGTCCCCGGGCTTTCGGGGCGATTGTTGTTTCGAGGAAGTTCATAAATCGAATAAGTTAAACTGCAAAGCCAGCGTGACGAACAGCGCGGGCCTGGCTCCAGAAGCCGTCACTATTGGCGATTTCCGCCTTGAACGCAAGCATATTGGTTAAAACTTGATCCCGACTTTTTGCACTTCCGCATAAGGCAAGAGCCAAATCAGTGATTCATCATGCAGGTCGACCACCTGGATGCGGTTGCCCCAGGGGTCGCGAAAATCGCAGCGAAACGGCGGCTCCAGTTTCAACCCGTACTTCTCCTTCACTTTCTTGCGCACCTCATTCAGCTCTTTCTCATCGCGCACGATGAGTCCGAAATGACGGACCCGGTCCGGCTGGACCTGTTCGACTTCGAAAATGGCGAGAAACTGGTGCGCCCCCAATTTCAAAAAGGCGTCGCCTTCACCGCCGTCCATTTTTTCCAGATTGAAGACGTCTTTATAAAATTTTACCGCCGCTTCTACATCATCCACTTCAATCGCGAGATGATTGCATCCATAAACTTGCACGCTCATGAATGCATTGTAACAGAGCTGGAATAGGCCCGCGAATATGAAAGATCTCACCCAGGGTTCCGTCACCCAACATCTGCTACAACTGACGGCCTTTCTCGCCATCAGCATGCTGGTGCAGACCCTCTACCTGCTGGCCGATCTCTACTGGGTGGGACATCTCGGCAAGGAAGCGATCGCGGCGGTTGGTCTGGCCGGCAATTTCACGATCATAGTGCTGGCGCTGACGCAAATGCTCGGTGTCGGCACAACCACCCTCATCTCGCAAGCGGCCGGGCGAAAGGATCAACCTCATGCCGAGCTCGCCTTCAACCAATCCTTGGTCATGTCATTGATTGTGGCGGCGGTTTTAGGCGCCCTTAGTTTTCTCTTGCGCGATTTTTATTGTAAATCGTTAAGCGCGGATGTTGCGACCGCGTCATTGGCGAAGAGTTACCTGCTCTGGTTTATTCCTGGCCTTCTGCTCCAGTTCCCTTTAGTAGCCTTGGGATCGGCTTTACGCGCGACGGGTATCATTAAGCCGACCGTAGGCCTCCAGGTTCTCAGTGTCGTCCTCAATATGATCCTGGCCCCGCTGCTGATCTTTGGCATTGGACCCTGGCCCAGACTCGGCGTTACCGGAGCGGCCTTAGCAACATTCATATCAATCCTCGTTGCTGATGTTTTGCTGATACTCTATTTCGAGCGCAGCTATCATTATCTCCATTTCCGTTTCGCGCAGTTCCGCCCGCAAACCAGAATTTGGAATAGCTTGCTTCGCATTGGATTGCCGGCTGGCGCCGAGTTCATTCTGATGTCGGTCTACATCATAATCGTCTATACTATAATTCGAGGCTTCGGCGCAGCTGCCCAGGCCGGATTCGGAGTAGGTGCCCGCATCATGCAGGCATTGTTTCTTCCAGTAGTTGCTCTTAGCTTTGCCGTAGCTCCGGTAGTTGGTCAAAACTTTGGTGGCCGCCGCGGCGATCGCGTCCGGCATTCAATTTATTCCGCTATTGGTATTGGTTCGGTACTGATGCTGCTGCTTACTATTATCGCGCAGTTTTCCTCGACTGCCATGATTCGCGCGTTTTCGAACGACTCGGCCGTCATCGCTTTTGGCAGCGATTATCTCAAGATCGTGTCGGTGAATTTTATCGCCGCCGGAATCGCTTTTACTACTTCAAGCGCCTTTCAGGGAATCGGCAACACCTTGCCACCGCTAATTAGCTCGATGACGCGGTTAGTTCTCTTTGCCTTGCCCGCTATCTTGCTTTCGCTTCGGCCCGGATTTCAAATCAGGCACGTCTGGTATCTCTCGGTTGGATCCATTATCTTCCAAGCCTGTTGCAATCTCTTGCTTCTCCGACGCGAGTTGCAGCGCAAGCTGGTTTTTCCACAGAACTTCCCGGAAGGTATTGCCGAACCGGGCGGCGCAGTCGCCAGCTAAGTCAGCCCTCGATTAGGCTTGTCGGCGCACGGAGGGAAATGCCAGTAACCGCGGCGTGATGAAGTAAGAAGAGTCTAACATCGTTGAAAACGGCAGGGATCGGGAAACCAGCCTAAGAGCGAGGCTTGTTAACATTTGACTGTCGCACATGCAACGGTCAAACGTTAACTCGTTATGCGGTGCGGTCTTGCCATAGGCGGGCCGGGTGCCTTTGAGCTCGGGGCTATTTTGCGCGAATTTCTCCTTATGCCGGCGCCATCACAACCGCGCGCGATCATTCATCTCGACATGGATTGCTTCTATGCCGCGATCGAAGTGCGCGACCGGCCAGCGCTGCGAGGCAAGCCAGTTGGCGTGGGGGGCACGCGTGATCGGCGCGGCGTTCTAACCACGTGTAACTATGAAGCGCGCGCTTTCGGTGTTCGCTCGGCCATGCCTACTTTCATGGCGCTGCAACGTTGTCCGAACCTGATCGTGTTGCCAACGCGCTTTGATGTTTATCGGAAGGAAGCAGGAGTCGTCCGAGAAATAATGCATCGCTTCACGCCCGTGGTAGAAACCCTCTCGCTCGACGAAGCCTATCTCGACGTTACTGGCAATGCACTTTCCCCAGGGCCGCTGGCCAGGGAAATTCGCGATCTAATTTTTAAGGAAACAAACTTAACTGCCTCCGCTGGAGTCGGGCCAAACAAACTGGTGGCGAAAATCGCCAGCGAAATCAACAAGCCCAATGGGCAGTACGAAGTGAAGCTGGAGAAGGTTCCAGAGTTCATGGCGCCGTTGCCGGTGCGAAAACTTTGGGGGATTGGCGCGGTGACAGAAGAAAAACTGGCGCGCGCGGGCGTGACCACATGTGGCGAGATGCAACGGTTATCCCGACCGGAATTGCATGAGCTTTTTGGCAAATTCGGCAGCGAACTCTACGATCTTTGCCGCGGTATCGATGACCGGCCGGTTGAACCAAACCGGGAGCGAAAATCATTGAGCACTGAAGAAACTTTTGGCAGCGATCTAAAAACTCTTGAGCAATGTGAAGAAAAAGTGGGCGAGCTATTTGAAGAACTAGCGGCGGAACTGGCACAAAAAGAGCCGACCAGGCGGGTCACCAAGCTCTTCCTGAAATTGAAGTTTTCTGATTTCACCCGAACCACCATCGAACGAGCCGGGCTCCTTCCCAACCTCGGCAGCTATCGTCAACTACTCGAGGAAGCCTTTGCCCGGACCGGGAAAAAGATTCGCTTGATTGGGATTGGCGTTCGCTTCGCCGAAATAGAGCGGGAAGTCGCCCAACTACCTCTCCTATAGAGGCACTGACAAAACTCGAGTAGTAAGTCTTAGCGCAAGTGTTGCTTATTTTTCACGCTGGCGCCATTGGAACATAAGCATTCATGGCTGTGCGCCCAGCGGGCTTTTAACCCGCTGAAGAAAATAGGCTGGAAACTTGTTTGCCGCACAGACTTGGAAGTCTATGTTCCATCCGACGAGGAGCAAAATCGACATTGATAAAGGATGACTGATCGCGAACCATCGGTTGCGATTGGGATTGAAAATAATACCGATTCGCGGTCCCTTGCCTTAGGCACTATGCGAAAAGTAAATACCAACAATATGGAGGAGCTTGTTTGGTCCTCACCGAAGGGCAAATTCGCCGGCGCGGGCAAACAGGTTTCCGAGGCGCTCGGTCGGAAACCGTTGTCCACCGACTTACTGGAACGTCATCCCTTCGACGTCGAGATTTGTCGGATTCCGCCGGGGAAAGCGGCTTATCCCTATCATACCCACAGCATGCAGTGGGAGTTTTATCACATCATCTCCGGTCACGGAATTGCGCGCCATAAAGATGGAAAGATGTCGATTCAACCGGGCGACGCCTTTATCTTCGGCCCGAATGAGCCGCATCAACTAATTAATGAGGATGATCAAGACCTGATAATGTACGTGGTCGCTGACAATCCTATCGCCGAGTCTGCTTATTACCCCGATAGTAAGAAATGGCTCGTTCGCTGCCCGGAGCGCGCTATTCTTCGATCCGATCCGCTCGATTACTACGACGGCGAAGAGTAGTTCGGATTGCTGTCGCCGCGGTGCCGAAAGGATTTTCTTCGCGCTCTCGTGTCCCCAAATATTTGGCCGCCGACAGCGCGGACGCCCTCCAGTTCATCCCATGTAGTAGCCACCGTTCACGTTCAGAACATGTCCGGTGATGTAGGAGGCCATCGGTGAAGCCAGGAAGAGAATGGCGTTCACTATTTCATTGGCCTCACCGAGACGACCCAAGGGGATTTGCTTGATGAAGGTCTGTGTCACTTCATCCGGCATGCCTTTGCTCATTCCGACATCGATGAAGCCGGGTGCGACGGCATTAACGGTGATTTGATTTCGGGCCAGTTCGCGTGCCGAAACCTTGGTCAGCGCGATAATGCCGGCTTTGCTCGAAGAGTAATTGGCTTGCCCGAACAACCCCAGCTGCCCGCTAACGGACGAAAGATTGATGACGCGTCCACCGTTGTGTAAAACAGCGCCGGCTTTCTGAGTGACATTGAAGGTGCCAATCAGGTTCACGCGCAGGACGCTTTCAAATTCCTCGAGCGTCATTTTTTTGATGGTGCGATCACGAATGATTCCAGAATTATTGACGAGCACGTCCAGACCGCCGCGCTTGTCGCCGATCTCCATCATCATGGATTCAACCTGCGCAGGATTACTGACGTCGCATTCGATGACGAGAGGGTCGGCCAGGGCTTGCGCGACGTTTTTAGCATCGGCTTTGTTCTTCTCCTCTGGATCGGTAATGTAATTGACCACGCACTTCGCGCCGCGTTCTCCAAAAGCTTTGATTGTTTCGGCCCCGATACCGCGGGAACTGCCTGTGACGAGCACGACTCTGCCAGTGAAATCGAGTGGATCAGACATGATTGGTTTTAGAGATCAGCAATCAGAACTCAGAAGTCAAACCACGTGCAAACGCAGTTGCTCGGTTATGTTTGGAACGGAGATGTTCTGCCCTCACCTGGCGCTATCGCGTGCGGTCTCCCACCCTGATTTCCAAGACACCCGCGACCTGTGTCCTCGTCTCCCTGAGGGTGAGGGCATTTCAACACGCTGTCTAGAACCGTTGCTCCGCGATCGATCGCGAAGATTTTTTCGCTTTTTCTGTAGCGGCGCTCTACGAGCGTCGGATAACTTGCTTGCATAAATGTGACGGGCGTAAGACCGCCAGGACAAACATTTAAATGGCTTCACCGATTCGTATTCTTACCGCGGTCCCAATCTGTGACGGGCACGACAGTGCGATTAACACCATTAATCTCGAATTTATCCGCCACGGAATCGAAGTCGTTTACTTGGGTTTTCATCGTTATGTCGGCGATATCGTGCGTGCCGCCATTCAAGAGGACGTGGCTGCGATCGGGATTTCCAGTTACAACGGCGGCCACCTCGATTTTTTTACCGATATCGTTAGCCAGTTGACAGGGAAAGGCGCGAATGACATCGCGGTTTTCGGCGGGGGCGGGGGAACGATCACGCACGACGACGCCCGGCAAATGAAACGCAAAGGTGTCGACGAAATTTTCTTTGCCGGAACTTCGCTCGCGGAAATGGCTGATTACGTAAAGAAAGGTTACGGCAAAAGGAAAAAGCGCCGGGTAAAGTCAAACCCCGATCTCGTGCTTGCGCGCAAGCTGACCGAACTGGAGGAGGGGGCTTCGAGATGGAGAAAACATCAACCATCAAAAGATGCCAATCCCGCTCGGACCAAAGGTCGAACATCTAAAGTGATTGGTTTCACCGGCCCAGGCGGCGCCGGCAAGACGACGTTGATCGATGAACTGGTTTTGCGTTTTCTCCAGCGCCAGCCGAAAACACGCATCGCTATTTTATCGCACGACCCGAGCGTGATCGGCGAAGGCGCTTTACTCGGCGATCGCGCCACCATGATCAACTCGCAGGACGATCGGGTGTTTATGCGCAGCATGGCCACGCGGGGTCAGGCCGGCGGACTTTCGCCCGCGACCGAAAGCTGTCTCGCGCTGCTGGCGCATTCCGGATTCGACTACGTCATCATCGAAACCGTGGGAACCGGCCAGGAGGCGCTGCCCTTTCGGAATAAACTGGTCGATCAAACCGTCCTGGTAATGAATCCGGATTACGGGGCGCGCTTGCAGTTGCAAAAGATTGTCATGCTCGACGTCGCCGACATTGTGGTGGTGAACAAGACTGATCTGGAGCGGGCAAAAGCTGCGTTGTCCGAAATCGAACAGCGATTGACGCAGAACAAGCGCAAACAGGAAATCGTGGCCACGGTTGCGAAACGCCATCGCGATCCTGGCGTGGATGAATTGTTCGAGTTAATTACGAAATGAAAAATTTCGTCATCCCGAGCACAGTCGAGGGAGCCCGGTATGTAATCATTAAGGCGACGCAGCGGGATCCTTCGACTTCGCTGCGCTTCGCTCTGGATGACGATGGATTTGGAGGTTTAGTATGAGTAAACTTGGAGCAGTCGTTGAAGCAGTCGAAAAGCATGGACGTTTCGTGCTTGAACAAGTCAAACGAGCGCGGAATGATGCAAAATTCGCGCGAGAAGTGAGCGAGCGCTGGAAGAAGGTCAAAGCGGAGATCCCGACTTCAAAAGCGCCGACCGGATTGTCTTTGCCGCGTCTAGCTTTGCCCGAGATTGATGAGCCGGGCGAAATCGCGCGCTACCTTTTTGGCGATGGTTTGCCGGGTGAATTCCCATATCTGAACGGCGCCTATCGCGAGATGTATCTCGAGCCATTGCGCGAAATGGAGACCGGCAGTTACGGCAACAGAAAATCTCCAAATGGCAATTCAAACAGGGATGTAGGGGCGGGCGTGTCGCCCGCAAGAAGATCGAGAAGTCGTTCATCGGAAGAGCGGCCGACACGGCCGACTCTACAGGAGGAGCCAACTCGCTTGTTCTCCGGCCTAATGCTGGCTGAGGACACGAACAAGCGTTTCCATTTTTTGAGCGCGCATCAGCGTTCGAAACGGCTCAGCACTGCGTTCGATGGTCCGACTCTCTACGGAATCGATTCCGATGCCGACGGCGTCTTCGGCAAAATTGGCGAGGGTGGAGTCGCGGTCGACACCGTGGAAGACATGGTACGGCTCTACGATGGCTTCGAGCTCGGTGCTCCGAATTTTTCCGCATCGATGACGATCAGCGGCCCGGCGCCGATCATCATGGCGATGTACATCGCGGCGGCAAAGCATCGCTTCGGTGCGAAGGTGGTGCCGAATCTGCGCGGTACTATTCAGGCCGACATTTTCAAGGAAGTTCAGGCGCAGAACGAAACGATCTTTCCGACGGAAGCGTCGCTGCGTTTTCTTTGCGACATGATTGAATGGACAACCGCGAATATGCCGCGCTGGTATCCGGTTTCGATCAGCGGTTATCACATCGGCGAAGCGGGATCGACGCCGGTGCAACAAGCGGCCTACACGCTCTCCAATGGGTTCGCTTACGCCGAAATGCTAAGCGCGCGGGGCGTGCCGGTCGATCAGTTCGCACCGCGGCTTTCTTTTTTCTTAGATTGCGGACTCGACGTTGAATACATCGCGCTGGCGCGCGTTTCCCGAAAAATCTGGGCGATCGGAATGCGTGATGTCTTTAGCGCGAACGCACGCGGGCAGATGTTCAAGCTGCACACCCAAACGAGCGGCCGCTCGCTCATCGCCGCCGAGTTCAAAAATAATCTTACTCGAACCGCCGCCGAATTGATGCTGGCTTACATGAACGGCACTAACTCGTGTCACTCCAACAGTGCCATGGACAGGCAATTCTGCTCGAAGAATCCGGAATCTTTAAGCACACCATGAACATGTTGAGCGGCTCACCCGGGATGAAAGCAGTTGAGCGCGCGGTTGAGAAAGCAATTCTCGATGAATTTCGTGAGATCGAATCACTCGGTGGCGTGCTTGCAGCGGTGGAGAATCGCTATCAGCGCAGTCAGATCCAAAATGCCGCTCACCGTTATGAGCAACAAATTTATGACGGGACTCGGCCGATTGTTGGATTAAATCGCTATCGTAACGGCGCGGATGAGATGCCCGAGATCGAGTTGGCCCGCACGCCCCGAGCGAAACAAAAATTGCAAGTCGAGCGCTTGAAGAGGTTCAAAAAGAGAAACGCCGAGAAATCAAAACGTGCGCTGGATAAATTGGGCGCGGTGGTCGAACGCGGCGAAAACTCTTTCCCGGCATTGTTAGAAGCGGTGGAAGTTTGTTCGCTTGGCCAAATCGCCAGCCGCTTGCAGGAAATCGTCGGAAGATTCCGACCAATGGTCTAGCGGCCCCCTGCCTTTAATGTGGGAGGGACCTTAGTGTCCCGATTTTCTAATGACACTGGACGCTCACTCCCGCAATTTGCGGGAGCATCGGCTGAAAGACGTATCAGCAACCTTCTTCATCACAAAATCTCTGCAGCCGAAAAAGCCGATCCTAAATCGGGAAGCAACCGAAGTAATTGTCTCGGCTTTCGGCTTCGCGGCCCAAAAGCAACGCATCTATCTACGTGCTTTTGTAGTCATGCCTGATCATTGGCATCTGTTATTCGCGCTGAAAGAGCCGTTGACGTTGCCAAAATTTATGCACGATCTGATGAGCTACATCGGCGGCAAGACATCAAAGCTATTGAGTAGCCATGAGACGTCCTGGCAAGACGGCTACTACGATACGGTGGTCAAAACGGCGAGGCAGTTTGAGTATGTCGCATGTTACGTAGAGCAGAATCCCGTGGTTAAAGGCTTGGTTGAAAGACCGGAACAATGGGATGGGAGCAGCGCGAAAAGAACGGATTTTATTACCGAATCCTGGCCTTATTTGTATGAGGAGGAGTGAGGCTGTCGGGGCACTAAGGCCCCTCCCACATTATTTAAAGCGCGCAGTAGGAGGGGACTCTCCTTCTTACTTCTTCCCAATGCGCTTCAGCTTCATGTTGTCACGATAGAACGCGAGACAGCGCGGGTCGGCGACGTGCACGGTTTTCATCGAGACGATAATATCGTCGCCAGCGAGATTGATCGTGCCCGTCCCGGTATTGCCCTGACTATCCTTCCAGGTGAACTCAGCGGCGTTTCCGTTGACTTTGCCTGCGCCAGTCGCATCAGGGGTGGCGCCGTGTCCGTCGGAATAAGCCGCATCGAATGCAATCTCGAGCGCGCTGCCGCTCTGATGAACGCTGAACTGAAACACGCCTTGCCCATTCAGAAATTTCTTGTCCACGAATTCGCCATCAAACTTCGCCGGTCCCGCGGCCATGACCGTTGTAATCGTGGCCAGGACGATTATTACGAAAGGAAATGGATACTTTTTCATAAGCGAGGATTCAAACAAATCGCTTCAGAAAAATCGATAGAATCGTGTACCCGCTATCTACGTTCCGGCATTGTTGGAAGCGGTGGAAGGTTGTTCCCTTGGCCAAATCAACCGCCGACTACAGGAAATCGTCGGGGCGTTTCGCCCGATGATGTAGCTCTGCAGAGTGCGGGCTTCGCTACAGCGGATAGGACAGCGTCGCCCCGAGGATGGTCGCGAGCAACAGGACCACGGGGACGAGCACGAGAAAAACGACAAAGGTGTAGCCCATGACGTCGCGCGCGCGGAGGTGAAACAGTCCCAGGATCGGCAGCATCCAGAAGGGCTGCACGAGATTCGCGAGCGCTTCGCCCAAATCGTAGGCTTCCACGACCCAGCCCAAGTGCACTTTGAGTTCGTGCGCGGCGGCCATAACGTAGGGCGCTTCGACGACCCATTTCGATCCGCCGGATGGAACAAACACGCCGAGCACGGCTGAATAGGTCGCCACTATCGCCGGAAAGGTTTGCGCGGATGAGACCCCGACGAACGCATCCGCGATCCGCTGATTCAGGTGAGTGGAAGTGATGATCCCTGCGATGCCTGCGTAAAACGGGAACTGGAGGATGACACCCCACACGGCTGGCGTCGCGCCCTGCACGGCGTGCATTAGGCGCGCGGGAGTTTTGTGCAGCAGGAAACCGAGGAGCAGAAAGGTGAGGTTGACGATGTTGAGGTTGATCGCGTTCAGCGGTTCGCCGGCCTGCATAAAGTAGCGGACCAGATACGTGCCGCCGATGAGAACAATCAGCCAGTTGAGGATCGGGGAGTGCTCGAGCCATTGGCCCGGAGTCGGTTTCACGACCGCCACCGGCGGTTCGATCTCCGATTTTCCGAGAACGATGCCGAGATCGCGCGCTGTTTTGCCGCATCCGGCGGGCGGCGTCACCAGCCACATCACGGCAGTAACTAGCGCGATCTCGACCACGACAGACGCGAGGCTTTGCCAGAGAAAGATCGTGTGCCGAAACGGAATGATTCCGCCCGGGACCATGCCGTTGTGGGCGACGATCTCGCGGATCTGCGGTTGTAGTGCTCCCAGTGTGGCCATTTGCAGCGCAGCTGATCCGCTCAAGCCCTGTGCCCAGACGCTGCCGAGCCCGAGGAAGCTGGCGGCGGCGAGCGCGCGATAGTCCACGCCCTCGACGCGGCGCGCGATTTCTTTCGCGAGCACGGCGCTGAAGATGAGGCTGAAGCCCCAGTTGAACCATGAGCTTGCCATGGCAAAGAACGCCACCAGCGCGACGGCATTGCGCGGGGTTGTTGGCCATGCCGCAACTCTGCGAATGACTCGGCCCACCGGCTGCGAAGTCGCGAGCACATGGCCGGTGATGATGATGAGCGCCATTTGCAGCGTGAATGGGATCAACTCCCAGAAACCTTTTCCCCAGGAGTCGATCACCTGCGGCAGACGTGATGGCGTAAACGCGACGCCGGCGACAATCACGATTACGGTGGCGAGGAGCGCGAAGACGAAAGCATCGGGCACCCACCGCTCGGTCCAGTCTGTCAACGCGAGCGCTATGCGCGCGAGGATTCCCGCCTCTGCAGGCGGGTTCGTGTTTTTTACGGAACGCGGATCCGGACGCCGCATCGGGACTCAACGCTTGAGCGCGACGTCGAAAGGTGCGCCGGTCTTGGCGCGGACGTCGTCGACCGCAACGCCAGGATGCAGCTCGGTGAGAACGAGCCCGCCACCCTGTTTTACTTCAAACACGCACAGGTCGGTGATGATGAGGTTAACCACTCCCAAGGCCGTGA
>QHPM01000091.1 GCA_003219095.1 Verrucomicrobiota bacterium | reverse complement strand
TGCCCCAAATTGTGGAATTAAAATCTCGCTTTCAAGCGTTGCTCCTTCTCGATGAAGCGCATGCCGTCGGCGTTATCGGACCAAACGGCTGCGGCTTGGCAGCGGAGGAAAAACTGTCCGCTGACATTCAAATGGGAACGCTCAGTAAGGCACTTGGCGCCGCGGGCGGATACATTTGCGGTTCAACTTCGCTGATTGAGTGGCTAACGAATCGGGCGCGATCTTTCATTTATTCCACGGCGCCGCCCGCCGCGATTGCCGCCGCTGCGATTGCAGCGGTCGAATTCCTGCAAACGCCGGAGGGTGAGGAACGCCGGCGTGCGCTTTGGAAAAATATCGAGCTACTTCATGAACTGCTTGCCAGCGAAACGAATCGCAAACCGGAGAGTGCAATATTTCCTTTCATCGTCGGCCAGGAAGACAATGCGATGAACTTTGCCCACGCGCTACAAAAGGAAGGGTTTTTCGTTCCGGCGATTCGTTATCCGAGCGTAGCGCGGAACTCTGCTCGTCTCCGGATCACGCTCACGGCCGCGCACACCGAAGCGCAAATCCGCGCGTTGGTGGATTCGATTCGAAGACTGCAGCGCTTGTCAGGGCGTCATTGACGCCGCCGAACAACGCAAAAGCGGGGAAGGAACGAGGCCGGGGTTGCGAGTCGGGTCCTGGGCTGGGCCGGGTGTAACGTCTTCCGGGCCTTCCGCCGGCGGCATTGGCTCTTCGGTATTGAGAACGGCAAGGCGCTCGGCCAACGCCGGCTTCATGGTAGCGGTCGGCGTAATGCGAGTCGTCTCGCAGGCCGCGAGAAATGCGATCGCCAGCAAACCAATTGACCGTTTCATTTTGAAAAGAAAAACGCCAGATCGGCCCAGCATTATCAGTTTTATAGCGGCATCTGGCAAGGTTGAGTTCTTCCTTATAAGAAGCGCTCAATAATTGGTCCGAGCTTCTTGATCGGTGCAGCCGGCCATAGCTTTCGGTCCGTGATAATTGCACTGTCGAGGGCGTGATGCTCCGGCCAATTTGCTTCGCGCGGAATCTCCGGGATCACGCGTTCCAGGACCTTCCTTGCGGTCTCGGCGTTGGCGAGCAAATGACCTATGACGGTTTGCACCGAGACCGCTTCTTCTTCCACCTTCCAGCAATCGTAATCGGTGATCATGGCCATCGTTGCCAGCGCGATCTCGGCTTCGCGTGCCAACTTCGCTTCCGGCAAATTCGTCATCCCAATAACATCGAACCCGTTGCGGCGATTAAATTCCGATTCGGCCCGAGTGGAAAACGCCGGGCCATCCATGTTCACGTAGGTGCCGCCGTTATGAACAGCGGCGCCGCTCTCCCGCGTCGCTTTCGCCAATAACTCGCGGAGTTTAGGCGAGATCGGGTCGGCAAGGGAAACATGGGCGGCAATGCCTTCCCCGAAAAAAGTGTGGCAGGCGCGCAGGCTGGTTCGGTCAAAAAACTGCGATGGCAGGAGGACATCGCGTGGCGCGTATTTTTCCTGCAAACTACCCACCGCCGTAACGCAAATGATCCAGCGGACATTGAGGGAACGGAGCGCGTAAATGTTCGCCCGATGATTCAATTCGTGCGGCAAAATCCGATGCCCGCGTCCATGCCGCGGCAAAAAATAAACAGTGCGACCGCACATTGTCCCACCGACGATCGAATCGGAGGGCGCGCCGAAGGGGGTATCGATTTTGTGTTCCGCCAGGTTGGAAAAGCCTTCCAGGTGATAGAGACCGCTGCCGCCGATTATCCCGATGGCTGGCTCATTCATGCGCGAAGGTAATTGAAACGGGAACGAAAGAAAAAAGCGACGCCAATTTCGTTCGTCATCCCGAGCGCAGTCGAGGGATCCCGATGCGAAAGCTTTAAGGTAACTTCAGCGGGATCTCTCGACTGGCTCGGGATGACACAGCGGGCGTCCTGCGTTAAAACATGCGAATGAAAAACTTACGCGCGTTCCTGGCTATCGCGATTTCGCTGATGTTTGCGGCTTGCGCGGCCACTCCGCCGGTTTCCGAAGAACATCTCGCTCAGCGGGAGAGGGTATCGTCGAGATACGCCACCGCTCCTTCGGATCGGCCCGGTTTGGGCACGAAGTGGGGGGAAAAGCGGCTTTCGCTGGTCGGAACCGTCTTTTTTGAGCGTGCGAATTTCAATCATCCCTTTGCTGTCGCCGCGATCTATTACAATGACGAGGCTGGAATTCGTGCGATGGCGGGCACGGTCGCATGGCAGCGTAGCGCCCCGATTTTGTCGGATCCAGCCGCAGCATTGGTAACGACTGAGTTGCGCGACCAAAGCGGGCGAATGCTGCCCGGCTTGATTGTTGGCGATCGCTGGTTCGTCGTTGGCGAAGAAGGCCGCCGTTATTCCATTGTTGTGCGGAACCGAAGCGACTTTCGCCTTGAGATTGTGCTTTCGGTCGATGGCCTCGATGTCATCGATGGCCGGCCCGCTTCGTTTCGCAAACGCGGTTACATCCTTGATCCCCATCAAAGGCTGGTGGTGGAGGGATTTCGGCAAAGCACGGAGGCGGTGGCGGCCTTTCGCTTCGGCCCGGTGCGCGAATCTTACGCCGCTGAGAAATATCACAACACTCGCAATGTCGGGGTCATCGGCATCGCCCTGTTCAACGAAGTGGGCTCCGACCCGTGGACCAATGAAGAAGTGCGCCGTCGCTTGAAAGCGAACCCTTTTCCTGGTCGCTTCGCCACTCCACCCTAATGGCGTGGCACTTCCGCCGCCGCTGTGTATCGTTCGCGAGCCGTGCCGAAATTTTTTATCAAGACCTACGGCTGCCAGATGAATG
>QHPM01000090.1 GCA_003219095.1 Verrucomicrobiota bacterium | reverse complement strand
ACTGATCATTTTTTTTATCGCGCTCTTTGGCCTCGAAATGGCAAAGCGACGCGTGATTGTGAATTTGAGCATGGTCTTACCCGTGACGCTTCGTCGCCTAACGGTAACTGGATTGTTTTTATTTTTACTTTGGACGTCGCAAGCCTACCTCGCCGTCTCGCACCACAAGCACGAGCTACTTAACCCAAAGGGACCGCTTTACGTCCTGTTTGTGCGTTGAAGATCAGGAAGGGCGATTTCTAAATCGCCCAAGCGGACTGGAGATCGTCTAGAGAAACGGAGTCTCGAATGGATCCGCCGTTCCCAAACTGAGTTTGGGAACGAGAAGTTGAGCAACCTTGAGTGGAAATGGCGACTCCAAGTTGCCGAGATCCATGCGTTGCTGAGAAAAGCGATTGGAAAATCGTCTTCCAGTTAACATTTGAGTGTCGCATGTGCGCCACTCAAATATTAGCTTGATTTTCGTGAGATGGCTTAGACGCGTCTCGCAGATGGCTTTTAGCCGCCCGGGGCCAATGCTAGCAGGCGCCTCTTGTCTGCCGCGGACAAACCGCTGTTTTGAATCCACGCACTCGCTGCGGCCGGATCCTTATTCAGCCAAAAGGTCGCAATTCCATTGAGCGATTTATCGCGAATTTTGGGATCCGAGATCGTCACGGCCCATGCCGCCGCAGCGTTGGGATCTTTTCGCAGCAAATTATACGTATAAGTGCCGAGCGCCTCGTCACGTACCGACCCGCTGAGTCCCTTGATCCATTGGCCCGCGGCCGCGAGATCGCTGGCGGCCCAGTAATTGATGGCGCCGCCCAGGGTCGCTTCGCGCACATCGGCCGGAAGCGTAGCTGCGTATTCGCTCGCGTCCTGTGGATCATTAACCGCCATTTGAATAACCAAGACGTGTTCTGCCTGCCGGCGCGTATCTAAATCCGGCAGTTTACCAATCCACTCTTTGGCATGCTCCGGATCTTTGGAAAAAATGTAGCTGGCCAAAGTGGAAGCCATTTGACGCCCCGCCGAATCGTTAGCCCGTGCCGCCACGTACTGCTCTGCGGCCCCGCGGTCCTTTGACCACCAGCCATTGATCGCGCCGTTCATTGCGCCTTGAAACCCCTGAGTATCGCTATGGGCGCGTGCCCACTCGATTGCAGCCGATGGATCAATCGCAGCCCAATTTTGCGCAATAATTGATGCAGCCGGATGAAAATGCATTGCGTCCATTTGCATGGTATCGAAAAATTTCGCGGCCCCGACTGGATCAAGGTCGGACCATTTCACGAGCAGAGAGTTGAGGAAGCTATTCCGTTGCTCACGCGTAAGGACGTCTGCCGGCCACTCCTGAATCTGTTTCGCCAAAGCCTTTGCCTGAGCTGAATCGGCGCTGGTAATTACCGATTGTACGGCCGTCGTTTTTGCCTCGGAATTTTTGAATCCCGCTGCTGCTCGCAATGCCGCGACCGGATCAAAATGCGCCCAGGCTTTAAAAAATGCGGCAACCTTGGCATTTGTTTCTTTGCCAGCGGGCAAGTTTTTCAATTGCGCGGCCAACTCATCCAGCTGCTGCGGCGATAACGTCGAAAGGACACCGTACAATTCCTGAAACGGAACCGTCATAATATCCCCCAGCAAGATGTCGGGGTGTTCCATTTCCAATTCCAGACGTGAACCTGATTTCGCCTTCAGGTTCGTGGTGCCAGCAGAACCACCACCACCAGCTTGCGCAGCAGTTGAATCGGAGTGATGGGCAGGCGAGATCGTGACGCCAATCATCAAGCCAACCAAAATACCGGCGGCCAGCAACAGCGCCGCGCGAACGATCGAGTTAGGCATGAATCGCTAGATTTCAGTCGCGGCCCAGAATTTGCGAAATGCGCCCGGCCAACTACGATCGACTACGGCTTGCCGCGCCTGCCGCGACATCTGATCGCGCTTACGTTTATCGTTCACTAAGTCACGGATGGCCCGAGCCAAATCTTCAACGTCGTGCGATTTCGTAACCACGCCGTTGACGTTCGCGTCGACCAATTCCTTGGGACCACCGGTGTCCGACACAATCACAGGAACTCCCGAAGCCTGCGCCTCGATAACAACATTGCCAAAGGTGTCGGTAGTACTGGGAAAAACAAAAACATCGGCGGAAGCATAGGCGGCGGCGAGTTCTTTGCCGCGCAGGTAACCGGTAAAGATTGCCTCGGGCAGCGCCTTGTTCAAAGTCTGCAGGTAGGGCCCGTCGCCGACGAGACAGAGTTGAATCGGAAGTCCTTCGTCGCACAGTTGCCGGTAAGCTTGCGCCAAAACATCGAGGTCTTTCTCTTTCGAAATACGGCCGACGTAAAGCAAGTGAACCGCGCCGTTGTGTTCACCGAATTTTTGCCAAAACGCCGGATCACGATGGTCCGGACTGAACAACGTCGTATCCAGACCACGCGGTAGAATTTTCAATTTTTCCGGCGCAAATCCGCGCGCAATCCAGCTGCGTCGATATTCCTCCGAGTTGACGAAAACGCTGTCGAGTTGGCCATAGAACCAATGCATGTAATGCCAGGCCACGCTTTCAAGAAAGCTGTCGTCGGTCAGAATGCGGATGTATTGCGGAAAGTCCGTGTGATAAATGCCGCTCGTTTGCAGATTCAACATTTTCGCCGCCGCCAATGCGGTCAACCCAATCGGTCCCGGTGTGCTGATAATGATTTCAGTGATTCCCTCGCGCTGAATGTAATCGAGCATGCGCAGGATCGGCGGGAAGCTAAGTTTTTGCAGCTCATACTCAGGGAGTTCGAATTCGCCGATGGGCTTGAAATTTTTGATCGGAATGTCGGTGATGTGAATCTCGCTGCGCGAAGTAACGACAGTGAGATCGGCGCCCGCGTTCTTTGCCGCTAGCGTCATCTTGCGAATGGTAGTAGCGACACCGTTCACGTCCTCGAGGGTATCGGTAAACCAGGCGCGTTTGATGTTGCGCAAATTCTCCGGAACTGCCCCGGTCATTTCCTGGAAAATGTCCCGCAACCACTTGCGCGACGGCGCCTGGCTGTGAAACCCGTAGATGTAGGGTGACAGGATCACGAGAAGCGGCGCGATGGCGGTGAGCGCCTGCATGCCCTCGACGAGGTTTCCCCCAGTGATTTGCTGAACGAACCGTTGAAAAAAACGAAACGCCAGTTGCTCCGATACAATATTGGCGAGAAGGAAAGCG
>QHPM01000089.1 GCA_003219095.1 Verrucomicrobiota bacterium | reverse complement strand
CGATCGAGATCGTCAGCAGCGAATGGGCGCAGAATTAAGCGCGGAGTTTCCAGCGTCATCGAATTAGGGTTGCGACGCTGCGCCATTGTTGCGTGGCAATCGCATCGAATGATGAAATTGCATGGCGAGATAATTGCACAGTCGAATGGCGATGTCTGGACGTCGGCGCCCGTGCCGGAAACCAATAGCCTCGCCAAAGTAGCCGCGGCCGCGAAAGAGTGCACCGCTTGTCCGCTCTACAAGAAAGCCACACAGACGGTCTTCGGTGAAGGCCCGAAGCACGCGACGATGCTAATGATCGGCGAGCAACCCGGCGATTATGAAGACGTGGCCGGGAAACCGTTCGTCGGTCCGGCGGGAAAAATTCTGGATCGCGCGCTGGAGGAAGCTGGAATTAATCGAGACGAAGTTTATGTGACCAACGCAGTGAAACATTTTAAATGGGAACCGCGCGGGAAACGACGGATCCATCAGAAACCGAGTTCGCGCGACATCGCCGCCTGCAGGCCGTGGCTGGAAGCAGAGCTGCGCCTGGTCGAGCCGAAGCTTGTCGTTTGTCTCGGTTCAACTGCGGGACAGACCGTTTTTGGGCCCAGTTTTCGCGTTACGAAAGAACGCGGCAAAGTTCTATCGTCGCGTTTTGCGCCCAAAGTTGTGGCAACCGTTCATCCCTCGTCGCTCTTGCGTCAGCCCGATGAAGAGTCCCGCGAACGCGAGTACAAGCGCTTCGTCGCCGATCTGCGCGTCGCAGTGAAAGCAGCGGAGGCAAAATAAAGCCCAAGGAAGGGTGCTCTCCGGATTGCGGATTTTGTTATTCGGCGGCTTTCGTCTCTGGCTTTAAAGAGCAGCGACCGCTTCTTGTCACTTCCCGTTGCCCACCAACCATGTCATCCCGAACGAATGTGAGGGACCTCCCGATCGTTTGGGTGATCACACAAAATTCGTGCGACGTGGTGAGCAGTTGTGAGGTCCCTCGGCGTCGCGCCTCGGGATGACCAAGATGCAACAGAAATTACGTGCTCGGACTTACCGATGGCGAAGTCGACACGGCCGGTGAAATAGCTGCTTTCTTTTCCTCCCGCTTCGCTCTGCGCGCTTCCTTCTCCGCCTTCTCTGCATCGGTCAATGGGCCAAGCTTCACGATTTTTGCCTCCATCGAGCCGTCCGATATTTTGTAATAGGAACCCCTTACTTCCTCATTAGCGACCACGTCTTTCATCGTCGCGGGCTGGCCACCCTTTGTGATGATGGTTTTGTCGGTAATCTTCAGAACATGCGAATTTTCTTTTCCGGCGATGGTGAACGTCTTTGCTTTTTCATCGACAGCGGCGACCATGCCTCTGAAGGGAGTAGCTCGCATCTTGCCGCCAGCCGTTGAAGTGGTTGCAGGAGATGCTGCCGCATCTGCCGAACTGCCGGCATCCGGTGAAGGAGAAGCTTTTTTTCCTCCTGCCTCGGCATGAAGGGGGAAAATGACGACAATCGTGAAAAACGCGCTGATAATTAGGAAATTTTTGTGTTTCATGCGTCGATGAAGTTGTGCAGTTAATGTTAATCTGCGGTCTCGGTGCAACCTATCCAACGGAGTTTGAAAGGTGTGGCAAGGCGAAAATGCGCACAGGAAGTCGTCGGCTTCGCGGCTCTTTACTAACTGCCGAAATGAAAACGAGTGGGCGTGGCGACATTCGTCACATCAGCTACCACATCGAAAACGTTTGCGAACATGGTACGCGGGAAAAGTTCCGTAGCCTTTGGCCAGCGGGGTTTGGCCGACATACTCACAAACAAAACGATCCGCACAACGAACCGCAGAAAGCGCAGCAAAGGCCTCGCTCGCGTAAACCTGACCGGATGGCGTGATCGGTTCGATGCGGGCAGCGCGATTCACATGGGACCCGCCATAAGTTCGGTCCCGCGTTATTGGATCTCGGAATTCGTAAACAGGACCGGCATGGAGAGCGATCCGAAGACTCAGCTCGCTGGGCAAACCTTCTTTCGCCCATCTCGTTGAGGTAGCAAGATCGGCAAGATCGAGAGCGAATTTCCCAGCAAGACCGACATCGGAGAATACGAAATAAAGGCCGTCCCCCCAGGTATTCTTTGCAATGATACCTTCGCGGAACTTTCGGCTTAGTTGCGCGATTGCACCTAGAAAATGTCTAATGAATCGCGGTATTTGATCCTCGGTTAGCCGGCTGAAGCCCACTGTGTCGGCGAAAAGAATGGCGACAATTCGAGAAGTAAATCCGCTCGATTCCCTGGTTTTACGGAATGCCGCTTTATTGGTGCGGTTAGTCTTCTTGGCTCGACTGAGTCTGTTCAGATTGGGACAAATGGTCGCCAGATTCACAGTCTCTGGCTTATACCCAATGGCACGCCAATTCTTCACTGCGCTTGCGGTGCCGCCTGGCCCGTCGCCGGAAAACCCATCCCAAACTGCTAAGGGGATTAGCGCTGTCTCTAGTCGTCGCGCATAAGTCCTCGCCAAACCAAAGAGCAGCTCATTGCAAAAATCGTAGGAAACATTGCCAACCTTAAGTTTTTGCGTCGAAGCCGTAACGCATTCGGCAGCGCAGCGCAGTAATCGCTCAAACCGAGATCGCCAATTTGAATTGGGCAAAAAATCGACACTGTCGCCAATGAATTCTTTCTTATTGTACGGCAAAACAATATGAATTTCCGCGCCGGCATCCAACATCGCTTCAAGGAAAAGGATATCTGAACCGCAAGCTGCGGAAGCAAAGCCGAAACAGGGCCCTAATCTATCGATCTTGTCGCGGAGGGCCCTTGCCACAGCTGGTTCCAGTGAGGCCGGAAATCGCGGCGCAACGCGGTGCACCTCATCGATCATGTGGCCGCTGAAAACAATCACCGGCGGAATGTTCAGATAACGATCGATCTTACTTGTGTCCGCCTTCCAATACCGAAGAATCAGATGCGCATTGCGACGACTGGATTGAAGATCCCCGAAACGGCCTGCCCCTCGTTTAGCTGCGCGTCGGTACCATTTCTCTGCCTCCGTCCAATTGCGTAAAATCAACGCCGCTTCGCCAAGCGCAGCGAGAAGCCAGTATTCGTCGCCGTATCCAGCTGAAAGTGATTTGTGGCATTGCTTCTGGACTCTGTTGGCTAACTCAGTAGCGGGTTTCGTCCTTCCGATAAGGAGATTCATTGTTGCGGCGTTGATGCCGGACCAATAGCCGCCAGTTCTTTCGTAAGCCTCCAAATAAATTTCGGCGGCGCGGCGCAAAAATCTTTTCTCTTCTACTCTCGACCCGGTTTGTGAAGC
>QHPM01000088.1 GCA_003219095.1 Verrucomicrobiota bacterium | reverse complement strand
TCTCACTCGTTTCCAGAACCTTACCTGGAGAGTCGTCCGGATTAAACGACACGGTTTTTTCGAGCGGGACCATGACATCGCGTACTTTGATGGAGGTGAAATCGACGACGTTATGAATCATCGCGCGTTCGGTCGGACTGAGTGCGCCGCTTTCTTCGCTTTGAACGGTGATCATTTTTAACTCTTCGCGGCCAGCGAAGAGACGCGGCGGATTTTTGGCGCGTGCGAAAACGGTGCGTTCGATGAATGCGCCGATAGCGTGCAATGGCCACAACAACTTTGTGGTTAGCTCGAGCAAACCGGAAAGCCTGACCACCGCGCGCAATGGGAAACGGCGGAACAACGATTTGGGCAGAACGCCGAGGAGGAAAAGATAAACCGGTAGCGCGATGGCAACGGCAATGGGATAGCCGAGCCAGCCCAAACGCAGGACGAGCTCGTGGGTCAGAATAATGAGGGCAGTGATATCCGCGGCATTCGTCACGAGCAGGACGGTGATGAGCAATCGGTCGGGCTCCTTGAGCATTTCTTGTAACCGGCGCACACCGCGATCACCGCTCTTGGCGCGATGCCGCAACCGTACCGGATCGAGCGCGAGCAAACCCGCTTCGATTCCGGCAAAGAGAAAGGAAATGATCCAGCAGAATGCGACCAGGAGCCAGATCATGGAAGTTCTCCGTTGTCGCTATCGCCATCCACGCACACGGTTTTTTCGAGAAGCAATTCTTCGATTCGCCGGCGATTGACGCGGCGCACAGTAATTTTCAAGCGCGGCGTTTCTAATTCCGTGCCGACTTCGGGAACACGGCCGAGTTGGTTGAAGACGTAGCCGCCGATGGTGTCGATACCGGAAGCATCGAAATCGAACCCCAGGCGCTCGCTCAAATCATCGAGGCGCGCATTGCCATTCACGAGGTAGCGACCTTCCGCCAGCGGTTCGATATCGAGATCAGTGTCACCGAGCGGCGCGGCATCGCTCAGAATGTCTTCGATAATATCGGAGATGGTGACGATGCCTTCAGTGCCCCCAAATTCGTCCACCACGATGGCCATGCCTTGCGAACGCATCAGAAAACTGCGCAGCAAATCGAGCGCGCGCATTGTTTCGGGCACGAATGACGGCGGCACCATCGTCTCGGTGTAATGCGCCTCCGGATGGAGCAGAAACGATTTTACTTCGATAATACCGAGAATGTTGTCGGGGGAATCGGCATAGACCGGAACGCGACGATGCCGGCGCGTCTTCAATTGCGCAATCGCTTCCTCATTTGTCAGATCATCGGGTAGAGCAAACATGTCGACCCGCGGGGTGAGCACGTCTTTCGCGGTTTTGTCGCCCAGCTTGAATACTTCCTGGATCATCTCGCCTTCGGCTTCCTGGAGGGTGCCTTGCTCGGCACCGATCTGAATCAGGGTTTCGAGTTCTTCATCGGACAAATGCGGGCGATTGCGAATGTGCCGGGGCGTGGCCAGCTCGACGATGGCGGCGCTGATTGTTTCCAAGGTGCTACCGACGGTTTCGAGCAGCGGCATTAACGCGCGCAAAGTGAAAACGCCGAGGGCGGAAAGGCGATAAGGCGCCGAAAGCGCGACAAGCTTGGGAAGCAAATCGCAGAAAAAAACGATGATGGCGAAGAGCGAAACGGCAATCAGCCATGGCGGTAACCGCGTGGCACGGGGCGTTTCCCAGAGCAAAGCCAGACAAATGACGATGAGAAAAACATTCACCAGTGCGGAACCAAGGAGAATGACCGCGAGAACACGGCGCGGATTTTCGCGAAACTTTTGCACAAAACCGGCGAGGGCGGGATGATTGGATTCGAGGCGGCGCAGCTGATGGCGGCGGAGAGCGAAGAGCGCGGTCTCCAGGCCGGAGAAAAGGCCGGAGCAGACGACTAATCCTGCGACGATTACGAGCAGGAGAGCGACGATCGACGGCGTCATCGTGTCATCTCAAGCGATTGCCCATTTCCTTGCTTTGCCGAAGTTATCCCTCCGATGAATAAACGCGAGCGGATTTCCGATTTTGTGCGTTCGCTTAAGGCGGCGTCCGCTGAGGCATCGCCCCAAAATTATTACGCGGCATTTTTTCAACTGTGGAACGCGCAACAATATTACGAAGCCCACGATGTGCTGGAACAACTCTGGCTGGTGGAGGCAAACGCGGAACTGGCTCGTTTTTATCAGGCATTGATTCAGGCGGCGGGGGCGTTTGTGCATTTGCAGAAAAATTTCCAGCAACCATCCCATCCCAAGCACGGTCGTCGATTGCGTCCGGCGACGCGCTTGTTCGCCCTGGCGTTGCGAAATCTCGAAGACCTTCCAGATGAATATCACGCGCTCGATTTGCCTGTGTTGCGCGAACTTCTCGTGCGTTACCGCGATGCTATCATTGCGGTCGATTTCAAAAATAATCCCTGGTCGCCGGAAAATGCGCCGAAGCTGAATTTGTTGTAGCGGCAGCCGTGTCGGCTGCGAAGAGCAAAGCACGCGATACGCATCCCAACACAGGGTCAGGACGGCTTTCCGGGTCGTTCTCTTAATTGAGACCCCGCGCAATCAACAGGATCAAATTGTAGGGCGTTTCTGTGAAGCGCCCACCTTAAGTCGGCGTCTGACCCAGACGCCTTGCAACGCTGAAGGCATGTCACTTTGTAAAAATTAATTTGCAGCCCGCGATGAGCAGGACCGTCGCGAGCAAGATCGAAATGGTCCGAACCGGGAACTTGCGGCTTCCTAAATGCGAGCCAATCGCGCCGCCGATGATTGCGGCGGCGGAAAGAATGAATGCCAACGCCGGAATGGATTGTCTGGCGCTAACAAAGCCGGCCAGGCCCGCAATTGAATTTACCAAAATGAATAACGCAGAAACGGCCGATGCCTGTTTTGTTTTCGCCCAC
>QHPM01000267.1 GCA_003219095.1 Verrucomicrobiota bacterium | reverse complement strand
CACGCCGCCGAACGGCACCCGTGGATCGGACGCGACCATCGCATTCACGAACACCATTCCGCTTTCCAGTTCGTGCGAGAAAAATTCCTGTTCCGCCGAATCGTTTGTCCAAACGCTGGCGCCGAGGCCAAAGTTGGAATCATTTGCGATCGCGATGGCTTCTTTGCGATCGCCCGCGCGAAAAAACAGGGCCACCGGGCCGAAAACTTCCTCGCGATAAGCAGGCGCGTTCTTGGGAATTTCCGCCAGAACCGTTGGCTCGTAAAAATAGCCGGGGCCTTCAGCGCGTTTTCCGCCGCATAAGATTTTTGCTCCGGCCGCAACCGATTTCTGCACCTGATCATCGACCCCGCGAAGAATATTTTCTGAGGAGAGCGGCGCGACTTCGGTCGTTTCCTCCGTCGGGTCGCCCAATTTCAATTTCTTCATTTTCTCCACAAATTGCGCGATGTAACTTTCGTAGACCGCCTCTGCGATGATGAAACGTTTCGCCGCGATGCAGGATTGACCCGAGTTCACCATGCGAGATTTCACCCCGGTCGAGATCGCATCGTCCAACTTGGCGCTGGGCATGACAATGAACGGATCGCTTCCACCGAGCTCGAGCACGCTTTTTTTCACCTCGCGACCAGCGGTGCTTGCGACCGCGCTGCCGGCGCCTTCACTGCCGGTGAGCGTGACGGCTTTTACTCGTGGATCGCGAATGATTTTTTCGACGGCTTCATTCTCGATTAACAATGTTTGGAACACGCCCGGATCAAAACCGGCGTCGCGAAAAATGTTTTCAATGGCGAGCGAGCATTGCGGAACGTTGGAAGCATGTTTGAGCAGACCGACATTCCCTGCCATCAGCGCAGGAGCAGCAAATCGAAAGACCTGCCAGAACGGAAAATTCCACGGCATGATCGCGAGGACTGTTCCGAGTGGTTCGTAACGGACGTGGCTTTGCCCGGCATCGTCAGATGATACGATCTGTTCCGTCAAAAATTTCTCGCCGTGTTCTGCATAGAAGCGGCAACCGCGCGCGCATTTCTCAATTTCATCGATTGATTCGCGCAAAAGTTTTCCCATCTCATTAGTAATAATCCGCGCAAGCCGCTTGCGATCTTTCTCTAAGATCTCGGCAGCACGTTGCAGTTTAACGGCGCGCTCAGCGAACGAGCTCCGTCGATGTTTTTCGAAAGCGGAGACGGCGCGGTCCAACGCGCTCTCAATTTCATCGTTGGTGTGCGCGTCGAAACGTTTGGTTAATTCGCCCGTTGCTGGATTGATCGATGTCGCGACTGAATCCCTCGACTGCGCTCGGGATTACGGCACAAATTGTAGGGCAAGCGTTCCCGCTTGCCGGGCTAGGACAAGACGGCAGGCAGGAATGCCTGCCCTACAAAATTTGACCGCAGCCGCCCATGGCGAGGGCAGCTATAAACGCAGGCCCCTTGGAATCAAAACGCGATCGAGCAAATCGAAAAAGAATTGGACGAGCAATGCCAGTAGCGCCGCCGGAATTGCCCCCTCCAGAATCGTCGCATGATCGTTCAAATTGAGGCCGCTGATGATCGGTTCGCCTAATCCGCCCGCTCCGATCAAGGCGGCGAGCGTAGCAGTCCCAATGTTGATGACTGCACTCGTTTTAATGCCGGCGAGAATCGAACGCGACGCTAGCGGCAGAAAAATTTTCCGCAGCCGCTGACCAGCCGTCAGGCCGAGCGCAATGGCAGATTCGCGCAATGGCCGCGCGATATCCTGTAATCCGGTGGCGGTATTGCGCACGATTGGCAGCAAACCGTAAAGAAAAAGCGCGACGATGGCAGTGCGCGCGCTAATTCCGAAAAACGGCAACGGCACCAGAAGCGCCAGCAAAGCGAGCGAGGGAATCGTTTGAATTACTCCGGTGATGCCGAGAATGGCGTGCCCGATGCCGCCACGACTCGCGATAATTCCTAGCGGAACGCCGACAACGATAGCCAGGAGTAGCGAAATGCCGGCGAGCTCAAGGTGTCGCGTTACCCAGCGCAAGAGTTTGTTGCGGAAAGTTTCCGATACGAAGGGAGTCGTGATCGCGCTGTCTGCGGTTCCAAAGAATTGTTGCGCGGCCGCAGCATAATTCTTAGTCCGCTCGGCCTCGGAATTGAGATGAATCATTCGGGCTTCATCAATAGAATTGGAAAGATCATTTAGGGCGTGGGTGGCCTGCGGCGACAACGTTTTGCGATAGAGGAATACGGCTTTGTATTGCGGAAAGAAATGCAGGTCATCAATCAGAGTAACGAGTCCGTAATCGGCGATTTTCGCATCGGTTGAGTACGCGTCTTTGACATCGATCTCGCCTTTCGCCAGCGCGCTGTAACCGAGAGCATGGTCGATCGCGACAACTTCAGCCGGTGCGAGGTGATAACGCTCGCTCAATGGACGCCAACCATCGCGGCGCTCAAGGAATTCATGGGTCAGCCCGAACTTCAGCTCCCGATGCGCGCGTAAATCGCTGATGGTCCTAAGGCCGAGGCGTTCGCTCTGATCGCGCCGCATCACTAGCGCGTAGGTGTTGTTAAAACCGAGATCGTCAGTCATCGTGATCCCCTGCGCCGACAAGCCGTTGCGAATTTGTGCAATCGAAGCTCCCGGTTGCTTCAACACTTCTTCTGCGATCGTGCCAGTGTATTCGGGATAGACATCGATGCCGCCGCCGCGCAACGCTTCCCAAAGAATGATGGTGCCGCCCATTCCCTGGCGGTGCTCCACTTTAATACCGGCTTTTTCAAGCGAGCGTTTCGCGATCTCGGCCAGCACATACGATTCGGTGAATTTTTTGGAGCCGACGATGAGCGGATCAGCTAAGACGAGCGTCGCGGAAAGAAAGAGAAACGCGACTGCCGAAAACAAGGAGCGGCGATTTCTAAGTCGCCAACTTAAATAAAAGGCGGTCTGGCCTCTCGCTCCGGAGAGCCGACGGCTCGGAGAGAGACCGCCTTTCCTTGAAGCGCTGGGAAAGTTCATAACTGAACAAGGCCCCGTTGTGCGCTGATGAATTCGCGAACGAATTCATCAGCCGGTTTCGCGCGGAGGTCTGCGATCGAACCGCGCTGGACAATCCGGCCTTCGTTCATGAGCGCGATCTCATCACCCAGAAAGGCGGCTTCAGCCAGATCGTGGGTGACGAGCAAGACGGTTTGCTCAAGGCGCGCGCAAATTTCCTTCAGATCGCGCTGGAGATTCATCCGAACAAGGGGATCGAGCGCGGCGAAGGGCTCGTCGAGCAAAAGCAACTCCGGCGACAACATCAGGGCCCGCATCAAACTTACGCGCTGGCGTTGCCCGCCAGAGAGCTCGAGCGGATAACGGTCGAGCCCGCTGCTGGGAAATTTAGTGAGTTGGCAAAGTTCCGTGATGCGTTTCTCGATCTCATCGCGTCTTTTCCGGAATAAGCGCGGTTGGAGCGCGAGATTATGCCGGGCGGTAAGGTGCGGGAAGAGGCCGCCATCCTGGATGACATAACCGAGGCGACGGCGAATTTTCATGATTGTTTCGGCTGCGATCTTTTCGCCATCAAATTGGATTTCACCGCTGTCAGCCGTGACGAGCCCAACGATCAGGCGCAGAATGGTCGACTTTCCGCAACCGCTCGGGCCGATCAGGGCAGTGATGGTGCCACGCTCGATTTCAAGATTGAGTTCGCGAATTGCGAAATCGTCTCCGAAACGTTTAGTGACGGCGCGAAAGTGAACGAGAGCGTTCACGAAAATCGACAGCTACAGCTTGAAGAGAAAGAGGCCAAATAACTTTTGGTCATCGGTCCAAATTTTTTCAAAACGCAGACCAACGGCACCGGCCAGCGCAATCATTTCTGAGGGCGAATATTTGTAGGAGAATTCAGTGATGATGTGTTCGCCGGGCGCGAACTTAAAACCAGCGTTTGCAACATTCACCATTTGCGATCTTAGACTGATGAGATGCATCTCGATTCGCCCCGCTTTCTCGTTGTAAATGGCGCGATGACGCCAGCCGCGGAGGTCAAAATCCGAACCAAGCTCGCGATTGGCGCGCGCGAGCAGGTTCAAGTTGAACTGCGCGGTCACTCCCGCACTGTCGTTGTAGGCGCGCTCGAGAATCGCTTTTGGTTTTTTCAGATCGACTCCCATGAGCAAAGCGCCGCTTAACGGGGGTAAGGGATTGCCTGGTAGAGCGAGACTCTGTCGACCGATCGTGGCTCCGCCGAGCGTCGCCCTACCGTTGCCAGCCATGTCGGCGATCTTCTTTAGAAAATCCGTGGCGTCAGCCGGC
>QHPM01000266.1:3346-5786 GCA_003219095.1 Verrucomicrobiota bacterium | reverse complement strand
CGACCTCCTGGCACGCCGCCTCCTTCACATGTTTCGGCCGCGCATGAAGTAAGTGAATCCCCTGTTTCAGCAGCGCGAAACCTTCACGCAAATCCATCGGCGGCTTCGCCTTTAAAATTAACTGAATTTCCTGGGCGAGATCGGCGACGTCATTCACCCCCAACGCCATGGCGATGCGCTTGCGCGAACCCATCGTGTTAATAGCAACAGGAAAGGTCGATGTCTTGCCATTAACGAGCGGCTTCTCAAACAGCAGCGCTTTTCCGCCGCTCGGCGATTTCATCTCGCGGTTTGCCCATTCCGCGATCACCAGGTCGGTGTCGACCGGTTCGTGAATGCGTTGCAATTCGCCCGCGTGCTCGAGCTGCTCGAGAAAATGCTGGAGGGACCGAAAAGCCATTGCAGGCTAATCTGCGTTCCCTTTCAGCCGGGCGCAATCAATAGCGATACGGACCGACAAGCGATTGGAATGAAACGACTCGCCCGTTAGCAAAAGTTACAGTGCGATATGGATAGGGGATGCTCGGTGGAATGTAGGAGTAATAGAAGGGATCGAAGAAAGGATCGCCGATAAAGGCAAATGAACGGCCATGATGACGGTGCGAAGCGACGATGACACCACCGCCGAAGCCGGGTCCCCATCCGTAACCGTAGGGATATCCGTAACCGTAACCATAGGGGGCGGAGGTGTACTGGACATAAATCCAAGTCTCGGTCATTTTACCGTGCATCGCCCCTTGTACCTTTTGGTCAGGCGAACCCCAGGCGAGCCAGACCGCGGACTGCGACATACCGGGTGCGATCTGGCCTTGAGCAACGAGCTGTTGAGAGCGAGGCGGCAGGCTGGCATAGAGGTCGCGATGCTCAGAAATGCGCGATTCGGTGGTGGAACATCCGGCAAGGAGCACCGTGCTGGCGGCAATAATGGTCGGCAGCGCCCAGGAGAAAAATCGACGCTTAATCATAATAAAAAATCATACAAGGACGCGATGGTGAGTCAATCGTGGCCAATCCTTGATTCAACACCGGCGCAACCGTAACGTTGCGCGCCATGGAAGACCGCTTTGGTCACCGCATTTCCTATTTGCGCGTTTCGGTGACCGACCGTTGCAACGAACGCTGCGCCTACTGTATGCCGCAGGAATTGCAGGAATGGTTGCCTCGCGCTGAGATTCTATCTTACGAAGAAACGCTGCGTCTCATCCGCATCGCCGTCGGGCTCGGCGTAACAAAAGTACGCATTACCGGTGGCGAACCCCTGACGCGCCGCGGTATTGTCGATTTCATCCGGGAAGTTCCAAAAATTCCCGGCGTTCGCGATGTCGGAGTTTCGACAAATGCAACGTTGCTGGCGCGGGAAATTACACCGGGCGACACGGTCGCGTCCGCCTTGCGCGCGGCCGGCGTTCGTTCGGTAAACATCTCGCTCGATACCCTGGACCAAAGCGTCTACGCCCAGATCACTGGACGCGATTTTTTCCCTCTGGTCTTGCAGGGAATCGAAGCGTCCGTGGCCGCTGGGTTCGAGCAAATAAAACTCAACACCGTCCTGATGCGCGGCCGCAATGAGGACCAATTCATTCCCCTGATCGATTTCGCCGCATCGCAGAATTTGATTCTGCGCTTTATTGAAATGATGCCAGTTAGCACAACCGAAGTATTAACTGAGCGAAATTTTCTGCCTGTGGCGGAAGCGAAACGTGCAATCGAGGCACGCTACGGAAATTTGATCCCCGAGCCAACTTTCCATACCAATGGTCCCGCCACTTACTATCAAATTCCGGGACGCAAACAACGCATCGGATTTATCGGCGCAATGACCAATCTGCATTTTTGCGAAAGCTGCAACAAACTTCGCCTGACCTGCGATGGTAAACTTCGGCCATGTCTGGGCAGTTATCTGGAGTTCGACGTTATGAAGCCTTTGCGCACGGGCGCGAGCGACGAGGAGTTGCGGCAATTTTTCCTTGAAGTAGTCAGTCGAAAACCGCAACAGCACGATTTTCGAGAGAATTACCAACCGAACCGCAAAATGATCGCAATCGGCGGGTGACGTTGGGTGGAGTAATGGAGCGTTGCAGCTAGTGGAGTGATGAAAGCGTGAAGCGGCTTAGTCACATTGGCGCGGATGGGCGGGTGCGGATGGTGGATGTTTCGGCAAAACCACAGAGTCTTCGCCTTGCCATGGCGACCGGAAAAATAAAAATCAAACGCGCGACTGCCAATGCGATCTCGCGCAATCGGATCGGGAAGGGGAATGTTTTGGCAACGGCGCAGATCGCCGGAATTCAAGCGGCCAAACGGACCGCGGAATTGATTCCGCTATGTCATCCCTTGCCGCTCAGCAATGTCGAAATTGATTTCGAAATGAGGCGCAGCGCAATCCGCGCAACCTGCAGCGCCCGTACTACCGCGCAAACCGGGGTCGAAATGGAAGCAC
>QHPM01000266.1:0-3335 GCA_003219095.1 Verrucomicrobiota bacterium | reverse complement strand
TCCCGAGCGAATGCGAGGGACCTCTCGAGCTACAGCGCAATCATCCTGATTCATGAGATCCTTCGGTCCGAGTCGGACTGGCATTGTCTGCGCGGCTCAGGATGACACCGCTTACTTGGGCAAAATGCAAATAGTTGTTGGCATCATCACCATTTCCGACCGCGCCAGCGGCGGTCAGTACCAGGACCTTGGCGGCCCCGCGGTGAAAGCGGCGGTGGAAAAACGTGGCTGGGATGTCCTCGCCGAGGCCATCATTCCGGACGACAAAAAGCCAATTCAGGAAACGATCCGCAGTTTTTCCGCGCAAGGCTGCGGTTTAATCCTGACGACCGGCGGCACCGGGGTGGCTGAGCGTGACGTCACGCCGGAAGCGATTCGCGAAATCATGCGCGTGGAGATTCCAGGCTTCGGCGAGGTGATGCGCGCGGAATCGATGAAGATCACGCCAAATGCGATTCTTTCGCGTAGTCTCGCAGCCATCATCGACGGCTCGCTTGTGATTGCGTTGCCAGGCAAACCAAGTGGAGCCGTGGAATGTCTCGGTTTTGTTGAGGGTGCGATTCCGCACTCCGTCGCGCTGGCGCAGCGCAAGCCTACTTCTTGTTAAATCTGGTAATCCTGTTCTTAATCTTATTCGTATTCTTATCGGAATTCTGCTCCAACCAGAGAGAATAAGAATATGAGTAGGAACACGATACGAGCAGAAAAAACCGCCTTTCGGCAATTGCTACTCCGGCCAGGTCAGCAACTGCATCAAGCGCATTCCATTTTCCGTTAGATGGGCGTGATCGCCGCGACCGGCCAGTTCACCACGAGTAAGGTAAGCACAATCGATCGCCGATTTTTTGACGTAGGTCAGCGTCGGTTGCGAGACCGGTTCGCTGCGTGCTTCGATCTGCAGCGGGACTCCAGAGCGCGCAAAACTTACTTCCCAGGATTTCGCATTCGCCGCGACGTTTTTCACCATCCACGGATAGAATTTCCGCAGATCGAAGTGCGGCGAGTCCGGCACGGTCACTTTGTAAAATGTTTCTTCCTCAGCCAGAAATTGCGGTACGCTGAGATCGGGCCGCTTGTCGTGCTCGAGGAAAAATCGCGCGATATCAAGTCCCGCCAGATTAATTCCGTTGTAAATGCCGTTGTGGTTTGGGTCGCGAAAGTTGCGATCGTGCCAGGATTCGAAATTGCGATTGAACATCAGGTTGAGCTCGAGATGAACATGGGCCCGCGCCTGATTCAGTCCTTCGCCTGTGTAACCCATGCGCGCGATGCGTTCGCCGCGATTCACTCTCTGACCAACGCCCACCGCGATCTCGCTTAGATGGCCATAAAGACTGTAATAAGGTGACCCATCCCAAACGTGTTCGATCACAATGTAGCGACCGTAGTTTGAATAGCCCGGCAGCTGATTAGTGTGTACGACTTTGCCGTCGGCAATTGCCCGCACATCATCGAGGGGTTCCCCGTGCGCATCGCGGTGCAGGCACCGGATGTCGATCCCTTCATGGAATCGGGTATAGATCAGACCCTGCGCCGTCGGCACTGGATTGCGCACGAAGCCATAACGGCCGCCTTCCCAGGGCGTCGATTTTTCACCGTGAAAATCGCGCTCGATGTATTGATAAAAATCCGGACCGCTTTCGCGAAAAAGCGCATCGTTATCCGTCGGCAGGCTGATTTCGATTTTGGGGTTTTGTGCGAACGAAGCTGAAAGCACGATTACAGCCAGCGCGATCGCCGGCATTCGCCTCGTCATTTGCGTTTTTTCGCGTCGATCTGCCGCCATGTTTTTTGCATCGAGGCGATGTCGGCAGCGGTTAACCCCGAAGCAATAAAAAGCTGGCCGTCGGAGACGCGCCGATCGACGAACAGCTCGGTGATAATCCGACCGTTAATGAAAACCAGCAAGGTGCCGCCGCGACGTTCAACACTCAAGGTATCGAGAGCCAGCCGGCCGTGTTCGTCGAGTTGCAGCAGCGCGCCGAAACTTCCATCGCTCGCTGCGTAAGGGCGGTAGGCGGAAACGTCGTGCTCGGAAATTGTGGGTATTTTTTCGATAAAAATATTTTTGCCAGAGATAGGCGTGGTCACGGGAGTGGCAAAAACGCTTCCATCGTTTTCATTTCCCTGCGCGTGCACCCGCATCGTGCAATGTTTCGATTTGGCTGATGCGAACGGTGCCGCCAGGATCAGGAATAATCCGATCGCCAACGCGCGAGTCATGCGCGATTGATAAAGGGTTTGACACGTTTTGCAACGTTTGCTGAAACACCCGCACATGAAATGGGCTCTCGGGATAATGATCGCGCTCCTTCCGGTGTGGAACGCAGCCGCGCAGGCGCCGTCACCGCCCGAGCGAAGTTTGTTCAATCGCATGCTGCACCCCTTCGGTTCTGCAAAAAAGAAGGTGCCAAAATATCAGGATGTACGGTTGCGCGGTTTGCTGGTGGAAGTGCAGGTCCCGACGGAACCGATTCGGCTGTCGGAAATGCGCCAGTTACGCGTGAAAACGGTGCTGAGCAACCTCAGCGGCTACCCGGTCGCGCTTGATTTCCCGACCTCACAAAGAATCGACATCCAATTGCTTAATCCCGCCGGCGAGGTCTTGACGCGATGGTCGGAAAACCGAGCTTTTACAGACGAGATTGGCAATCTCACGATCAATCCACGCGAGGAAATTGTTTACAACGAAACGATCGCCACGCGCGAATTGCAGCCCGGGCGGGTTTACAGCGTCGAAGTTTTCTTCCCCAAATATCCCGAACTACGCACCCGGCAGAAGTTCATGACCGCGCCGTAGCGGCGGGGGAGTGGAGTAAAGGAGTAATGATTCCCGACGACACTCCAACCATTACTCCAATTTTGTTCTGCGATTATCACACCCACCCGCAGGGCCACCGGGTCCAGGATTACACTCAGGCGCTTTTGCAACCGTGGATCGATTCGGCGCGGGCCAAAGGAATCATTGATATCGCCTTCACCGATCACGATCGTTATCATGCCGGCGTCGATTTCGATGAACTCGATCGTCTGCGTGAAAAGAATCCTGACGTAAAGATTCGCGCCGGGATTGAGCTTGATAACGACCCGGAAACGAGCGCGGCTGGAAGAAAATGGATCGAGCAAAATTGGGAGCGGCTCGATTTCGTCCTCGGTTCCGTTCACTACCTCAGTCGGGTTGATCAGATGTTCGATAGCGTGCCCGATGGCGCGCAACAGTTTACCGGGCGCGATATCGATGACGTTTACTCCGATTATTTTCGGCGCGTTCGTGAAATGGCAGCGAGCGGCTTGGTCGATTGTCTTGCACACCTCGATTTGGTGAAAATCCACGG